>NZ_CP042427.1:317415-634831 GCF_009069125.1 Buchnera aphidicola (Aphis fabae) | reverse complement strand
TATTTCTATAATCTTTTCTTGTTCTAAAAGAACGATGTTAAATGTTATCCAATAATATTTTTTTTTGAATTTAATAGATCTGTTATTGTTCCTTGAAAAGTTTGTGATGCTAAACAAATTGATTCACTTAAAGTAGGATGAGCATGAATAGTAAGGGAAAGATCTTCTGCATCGCATCCCATTTCAATCGCGAGTGTAATTTCATTAATTAATTCCCCGGCATTTTCACCTACTATAGCTCCACCAATAATTTGATTATTTTTTTTGTTAAAAATTAATTTTGTCATTCCTATTGTGCAATTTGAAGCATTTGCTCTTCCAGAAGCATTCCAAGGAAAAATACCAACTTCATAATCAATTTCTGACTTTATAGCATCTTTTTCATTCAAACCCACCCAAGCAATTTCAGGGTCAGTATAAGCTACAGAAGGAATTACTTTCGGTTCATAATAATGATTTTTGCCAGAAATTACTTCAGCAGCAATATGTGACTCATGAATAGCTTTATGAGCTAACATAGGAAAACCTGTAACATCACCAATTGCATAAATATTAGATATATTGGTTCTTAATTGATTATCCACTTTAACAAACCCAGAATCGTTTAATTTTACACCAATTTTATCCAATTCTAAATCTTTAGTATTAGGAGTACGTCCTATTGCAATTAATATATTATTATAACAAATGTTATGACTTGTATTATCACCTTCCATAGAAACAATTAAACCGTTTTCTTTTGATTCTACAGTTGTAATATGTGTATTTAAAAATATATTAAATTTTTTATTAATTGATTTAATATACATTTCAGAAATATCTTGATCAATTAAAGGAAGAAATACATTAAAACGATCTACAATATCTACAGTTGATCCTAATGAACTATATATTGTTGCCATTTCTAAACCAATAATTCCTCCTCCTACAATTAAAAAACGATTAGGAATATTTTTTAATGATAAAGCATCTGTAGAATCCCAAATTCTATTATCTTCAATTGGGAAAGAAGGTATTTTAATTGGATTAGAACCCGTGGCAATAATAGCATTTTTAAAAGATACATCAAATTTATTCTGATTATTTTCTATAATGATATTATTATCACTCTCAAAATAAGCTTTTCCTTGAATAAATCTTATATTTCTTTTTTTGCTGATATTATATAAACCGTCTGTCAATTTACTAATAATATGATTTTTCCAATCTTGAATTTTTTTAATATCAATAGAAGGTTTGTTAAAAAAAACACCTGCTTTAGATAAATCATCAGCATTTTTTATTACTTTTGCTATATGTAATAAAGATTTTGAAGGAATGCACCCTACATTTAAGCAAACACCACCTAATTTTTTATGACGTTCTACCAATACTGTATCTAAACCTAAATCAGCACATCGAAAAGCTGCAGAATAACCAGCAGGTCCTGATCCTAAAATAACCACTTCTGCTTGAATTTTTTGATGCATATAAACCTCTTTAATAATTAATTTTATAAAAGATATTTGATCAATATAAAATTACATAACTAAAAATCGTATATCAGATAATAACTTCTTAAGAAAAACAATAAAACGAGCTGCATCTGCTCCATTAATAACACGATGATCATAAGATAAAGATAAAGGCAATATTAGAGATGGAATAAATTTTATACCATTCCAAATTGGTTTAATGACTGATCTGGAAACTCCAAGAATTGCAACTTCTGGAGAATTAATAATTGGTGTAAACCAATATCCTCCAATACCTCCTAAGTTAGAAATGGTAAAACAACCATCTTTCATATCTAATTTATCTAATTTATTGTTACGTGCTTTTCCAGAAAGTGATGTTAATTCAGATGATAAATTAATAATACTTTTTTTATCCACATTCTTTAATACTGGAACAAGCAAACCGTTTTTAACATCCACAGCAATACCAATATTAACGTATTTTTTGAAAATAATTGTTTTTTTATCTGAAGATAAAGAACTATTAAAAATTGGAAAATTTAATAATGCATGTGATACTGCTTTTATAATAAAAATTAATATAGTAATATTAGTATAATTATTATCTTTTTTACGTTCTTCATCATTATAATGTTTTCGAAATTCTTCTAATGTAGTAATATTTATCTCATCAAACTGTGTTACATGAGGTATATTTACCCAATTATTATATAAATTATCACCAACAGTTTTTTGTAAAATATCTATTTTAACTTTTTCTATTTTTAATTTATTTAAATTATTAAAAGTATTTTTTGTATATAACTCAAGATCATTTTTTAAAATACGATTTTTTCGACCAGAACCTAAAATATTATTTAAATTAATATTTAAATCACGTGCTAATCGTCTTACTGATGGTGTTGCATGTACTATATTTTTTTTAATATCAATCGTCGATGTTTTAACTTTGGGAATATTAATATTTTCTTTTTTATGAACATTCGAATTAATAATATTAGTTATAAAAATCATAATAATAGTATCAGTAGATACTTTATCTCCAATTTTTACGTTAATTTTTTTTACTATACCAGATATAGGAGAAGGTATTTCCATAGAAGATTTTTCACCTTCAACAGTTATTAAACCTTGTTCTATTGTTACTTCTTCATTCAATTGTACTAATATCTCTGTTACTTCCACTTCATCTAAACCAATATCAGGCATTTTAACTTCAATATGCACTTTATTTCACCCCTCAAGCTAAACGTGGATTAATTTTATCTGCATTGATATTAAATTTAATAATTGCTTCTTCTACTACCTGTTGATTTATATTATTCAACTTAGCCAATAAATTTAACGAAGCTAATACAATATAGTGTGCACTAACTTCAAAATGATCTCGAAGTTTTTCACGACTATCTGATCGTCCAAAACCATCTGTACCTAAGACATAATATTCTCGTGATGGGATATAATTACGTACTTGCTCTGCAAATAATTTCATATAATCAGTAGCAGCAATAGCAGGAGCTGAGTTCATAATTTTTTTTATGTAAGCAATTTTCTTTTTTTGATTTGGATGTAACATATTCCATCTTTCACATTCTTCACCATCTCTTGCTAATTCTGTAAAAGAAGTGACACTATAAATATCAGTAGTTATATAATACTCATTAGATAAAATTTCAGCAGCCTCACATATGCAACGTAAAATAGCTCCAGAACCCATTAATTGTATTTTTAATCCAGTAGCATACAATGTTTTTAATTTATAAATTCCTTTACAAATGCCTTCTTCTACACCCTTTGGCATAGCTGGCATATAATAATTTTCATTAATTGTAGTAATATAGTAATATATATTTTCTTGAAGAGGACCATACATTCTTCTTAATCCATCTTGTATAATAACTGCAACCTCATAAGCAAAAGCAGGATCATAAGAAATACAATTAGGTATTGTTAAAGACTGTATATGACTATGACCATCTTCATGTTGTAAACCTTCTCCATTTAAAGTGGTTCTTCCAGATGTACCTCCAATTAAAAAACCTCTTGCTTGTTGATCTCCTGCAGCCCAAAAAAGATCTCCGATTCGTTGAAAACCAAATATTGAATAATAAATATAGAACGGAATCATAGGAAAATCATTAGTACTATAAGAAGTTGCTGCAGCAAGCCAAGACGAAGCAGCTCCTAATTCATTAATTCCCTCTTGTAATATCTGTCCTTTTTTGTCTTCTTTGTAATATGCTAATTGTTCACGATCTTGAGGAATATATTTTTGTCCATTAGAACTATAAATCCCAATTTTTCTAAATAAGCCTTCCATTCCAAAAGTACGCGCTTCATCAGCAATAATAGGAACGATTAAATTCCTAATAGAATTGTTTTTTAGAATTAAGTTCAAAACTCGAATAAAAGCAATTGTAGTAGAAATATGTTTAGTTTGTTCTTCTAATAATGATTTAAAATCGATTAAATTTGGCAAATTTAATTTCTTTGTAAATTTAGATAAACGAAATGGAATGTAACCACCTAGATTTTTTCTTTGATTTTGCATATAGCAATATTCTTTAGAATTTTTTTCAAACGTAATATAAGGTAATTTTTCAATTTCCTCATTAGATATAGGAATATTAAAACGATCTCTAATATAGATAGTTCCATTAATATTTATTTTCTTTATTTGATGCGCAATATTTTTACCTTCTGCAATATTGCCCATACCATATCCCTTGATAGTATGCGCTAAAATAACTGTGGGTTTCCCCTTGGTTGATTTTGCTTTTATTATTGCATTAAACATTTTTTTAGGATCATGACCTCCTCGATTTAAATTCCATATTTCTTCATCTGTCATATTTTTAACTAATTCCAATGTTTCTTTATATTTTCCAAAAAAATGTTTTCTCACATAAGCGCCATCTTTTGATTTAAATGTTTGATAATCTCCATCTATTGTTTCATTCATTAATTGGATTAGCTTTCCAGTTTTATCATTTTTGAGCAAACTATCCCATTTCCCACCCCATATTACTTTAATTACTTTCCATCCTGCACCATAAAAAAAACTTTCTAATTCATTTACAATTTTACCATTACCTATAACGGGACCATCCAGTCTTTGTAAATTACAATTTATTATAAAAATTAAATTATCTAACTTTTCTCGAACTGCAATAGAAATAGCTCCTTTAGATTCAGGTTCATCCATTTCACCATCACCTAAAAAAGCATAAACTGTTTGTTTTGAGGTATTTTTCAATTCACGATTTTGAAGATATTTTAAAAATTTCGCTTGATAAATAGAACAAAGAGGACCTAGCCCCATAGACACAGTAGGAAATTGCCAAAAATTAGGCATTAATTTAGGATGAGGATAAGAAGATAATCCATTACCATCAACTTCTTGTCTAAAATTATCGAGTTGTTTTTTAGATAAACGACCTTCTAAAAATGATCTCGCATAAATACCAGGAGAAATATGACCTTGAAAGTATACTAAATCACCTCCATCGTAATTATTTCTAGCACGAAAAAAATGATTAAAACAAACTTCATATATAGTTGCAGATGATTGAAAAGAAGATAAATGTCCACCTAATTCTAAGTTTTTTTTTGATGCACGTAATACCATCATAATAGCATTCCAACGAATGGCAGAACGAATTTTTTTTTCTAGAATTAAATCTCCAGGATATTCAATTTCATCTTCATCATTAATTGTATTAATATAATCGCTTGTAAAAAAACATTTAAAAAAATCTGATTTATTTATTTTAGATTGTTTTAAAACTTTTTCAATTAAAAAACGAGCTCTTTTAAGACCTTCTTTTTGAATAACAGATTCAATTGATTGTACCCAATCATTAGTTTCAATTGGATCCACGTCATCATATAAATTTTCTGACATGGTATAAGTTCCTTATATATTATTTTCAATGATAAAATTTCTTATCTTTTTTTATAAAATAATTAATTATTAATTTCTAAAAAAAATCAATAAAATTAACTATAAAATAATTAATTTTATTGATTTTATTATTTTAAATTTTTTAAAATAATATATATAATATAATTTATATTAATACGTAAAATTATTAAAAACACAATTTTCTTGTTCATTAACTCTTATAAACGTAGTTCTTTTAGTTAACTCTTTTAACTTTTGTGCTCCTACATAAGTACAAGAAGATCTCAGTCCACCTAAAATATCACGTATAGTTATATCAACGTTTCCACGAAAAGGTATTTTTACCGTTTTACCTTCTGAAGCACGATATCTTCTAATTTTTCCAGAATAACGTTGCATTGCAGAAGCAGAACTCATACCATAAAATAACATAAACTTTTTTAAATTTTCTTTAATAATTTCTCCTGAACATTCATAATGTCCTGATAACATTCCTCCTAACATTACAAAATCTGCACCACCTCCAAAAGCTTTGGCTATGTCTCCAGAAACAATACAACCTCCATCACTAATAATCTGTCCATTTAATCCATGTGCAGCATCAGCACACTCTATAATAGCTGAAAGTTGAGGGTAACCTACACCTGTTTTCACTCTTGTAGTACAAACTGAACCTGGTCCAATTCCAACTTTAACTATATCAGCACCAGATAGAATTAATTCTTCAACCATTTCACCAGTAACAACATTTCCAGCACAGATAATCTTATTAGGAAATGCATTTCTTACTTTTTTTAAGAAACAAACAAAATGTTCAGAATAACCATTAGCAACATCAATACAAATATATTTTAATTTAGAAGATAGTGATAAAATTTTTTGAATTTTTAAAAAATCTAAATCAGATGTTCCAATTGATACAATAACATGTTCTAATACTTGTTCCGAAGATGTATTAATAAAATTTTTCCATTCATCGAAAGAATAATATTTATGTATTGCGGTTAAAATATTAAAATTTGATAAAGACAAAGCCATTTGAAAGGTGCCAATAGTATCCATATTTGCAGCAATAATCGGTATACCGGACCATTTTTGATCGGAATATTTAAAAGTAAAAATACGAATAAGATCAACTTCAGAACGACTTTTTAAAGTAGACCGCTTAGGCCTAATTAAAACATCTTTAAAACCTAGTTTAATATCTTCTTCAATACGCATAAAATTAACATCCTTATAAATAATAAAAAGTATATAATATAGATATCTATTTGTTAATATAATAAAAATTTTTATATACTTAAACTTTATCAACTTAAATAGAAATAATTATGACTTATATTGTAGCACTTACTGGAGGCATTGGTAGCGGAAAAACTACTATTTCTAATAGCTTTAAAAAAATAGGTATAAATGTTATTGATACTGATATTATAGGGAAAAAACTAATAGAAAAAAATATAAAAATATTTAATTCTATTAAAAAAAAGTTTGGACATAGCATATTAAACTCAAATCAATCAATAAACCGAAGATTACTTAAAACATATATTTTTAATGATAAGCAAAAAAAAATATGGTTAGAAGATAGATTAATTCCTGAAATTTACAAAGAAAGCAAAAGACAAATAAAATTAGTAAGTTCAATTTGGTGCTTATGGGTAGTTCCATTACTTATTGAAAAAAAACTAGATAAAATAGCACATCGTATTCTTGTAGTTGATACACCTATAAAAACTCAAATAAAACGTATAATCATACGAGATAAAATTAATCAATATCAAGCAAAAAATATGATTGCTCAACAAACTAGTAGAAACAAAAGAATTTTAATTTCAGATGATATTATTTTTAACAACAATAAGACTATAAAAAAATTAGATGCATATGTTCATTATTTAAATTATTTTTATACATATTTATTTAATCAAAATGAACTTAAAAAAAAAAAATAAAATACAAATTTTTAAAAAAAATTATTTAACTAAATTATATTAATTAATATTAATTTTCAGAGAATATTTTTTAATTTTTTTATAACAAATAAATTAGAAGCTGGAAATTTAAAAGATTTTAATTGTTTTAAATCAACCCAACAATATTTATATCCTTCTATACTATATGCTGTTCCTTTCCATGTTTTGATTAAGAAAAAATATAATTTTATTTTTTTATGAAAAATTTTTTTATATTGAAAAAAATTAAATTTTAATATTCTTATTCCTACTTCTTCTAGTAATTCACGTTTTAATCCACATGTAATATATTCGTTTTTTTTAACTTTACCACCTGGAAATTCCCAAATATTTGAATTATATTTAATTTTATTTGCTTTAGTAATATAAACTTTATTCTGTTTTAAAATAACTCCAATTGCTATTTTTATATAACTCATAAAATATAACTTAAATTAAAATTATAAAATACCATGACAGTATTTATATTTTTTATTAGAACCACAAAAACATAACGTATTTCTTCCAATTTTAATATCATCTAATGGTTTATTTAAATTATCTTTAAAATTAAAATGTTTTTTTGTATAAGATATATTTAATTTACTAAGAAAAGATATAACTTCATACTTTAATAATTCTAACATGTCAGAAAACATATTAAAAGATTCTCTTTTGTATTCTTGTTTAGGATCTTTTTGTGCATAACCACGAAGATGAATACCTTGTCTTAAATAATTCATAGCTGATAAATGATCTTTCCAAAGATCATCTAATGTTTGTAACATAATAGACTTCTCTATCATTCTAATATTAGAATGACCTATTAAATTTTCTTTTTCTTCATAGTTTTTTTGTGCAATATTAATAATTTTTTCTATAATATTGTTTACATTTAAATTAGAATCTTTTTTCATCCAATCTGAAATTGATATATATATATTAAATTCAATATTTAATTTTTTTTCTAAATCTACAACTTTCCAATGATCTTTTTCAATGTTTTTACTTATGTATCTTTTGATAGTATTGTTTAATACATCTATTAAAATATCATTAATAATTTTTTTAATATCGTTTGAATTAATTAATTTATTACGTTGAGAATAAATTATACGACGTTGTTCATTATAAACATCATCATATTCTAGAAGTTGTTTTCTAATATCAAAATTTCGATTTTCTACTTTTTTTTGAGCATTTTCAATCGCTTTAGTAACCCAAGGATGTGCGATAGCTTCATTAGTAGAAAGTCCTAATTTTCGCATCATATTAATAATTTTTTCAGATATAAAAATTCTCATTAATGAGTCTTCCATGGATAAATAAAAACGAGAAGAACCGCTATCTCCTTGACGACCTGCACGTCCTCGTAATTGATTGTCAATACGACGTGATTCATGACGTTCAGTACCAATGATGTGTAAACCTCCGGATGATACGACTAAATCATGTTCTTTTTTCCATTTCCCTTTAATTATTTCAATTTCTTTTAAAGACATTTTCTTATTCAATTCTAAATCTATACTACCACCCAAAACTATATCAGTACCTCTGCCCGCCATATTAGTAGCAATTGTGACTGACTTAGGTTTTCCAGCTTGAGCTATAATTTCTGCTTCTTGCGCATGAAACTTTGCATTTAAAACGCTATGTTTAATATTAAATTCTTTTAATTTTCTTGAAATCACTTCTGATTTTTCAATAGATACTGTTCCAACTAAAACAGGTTGATTTCTTTGAATACAATTTTGAATATCTTGTAAAATAGCATATATTTTTTCTTTTTCGGTCATATAAACTAAATCAGGCATATCTTCTCTTATCATTGGTTTATTTGTAGGTATAACAATCGTATCTAAATTATAAATAGAATTAAACTCAAATGCCTCAGTTTCTGCAGTACCTGTCATACCTGCAATTTTTTTATATAAACGAAAATAATTTTGAAATGTAATAGATGCTAAAGTTTGATTTTCATTTTTTATAGAAACTTTTTCTTTAGCTTCTATTGCTTGATGTAATCCATCTGACCATCTTCTTCCCGGCATAGTTCTACCTGTATGTTCATCTACAATTACTACACTATTATTTTTTATCAGATAATCTACATCTCGAATAAATAATTTATGAGCACGTAGAGCCGATATAATATGATGCATTAAGATAATATTATTAGAAGAATATAGTGATTCATTTTTTTTCATTAATCTTTTAGTGATTAATAATTTCTCAATTTTAATTAATCCTCTTTCAGTTAAATAAATCTGTTTTGATTTTTCATCTACTGAAAAATGACCTTGACCTTGAAAATCATCAGAGTCTTCTTTTTTTTGAGCAATTAAAAAGGGCACTATTTTATTAATTTCTTTATATAAAAAAGAACTATCTTCTGAAGGACCTGAAATAATTAAAGGTGTTCTAGCTTCATCTATTAAAATTGAGTCCACTTCATCTATTATTGCATAATTTAATTGACGTTGAACTCGATCTTCACTAGAAAAAATCATGTTATCACGTAAATAATCAAATCCATATTCATTGTTTGTACCATAAGTAATATCACAAGAATATGCATATTTTTTTTGAGTAAAAGACATTTCAGATAAATTTAATCCAACTGACAAGCCAAGAAATTCAAATAATGGAGTGTTTTTATTAGCATCTCGTTCTGCTAGATAATCATTCATTGTTACTATATGAACACCTTTACCAGATAAAGCGTTTAAATAAGCAGGAAGAGTAGATGTTAAAGTTTTTCCTTCTCCTGTTCTCATCTCCGCTATACATTGCTTGTTTAAAACTATTCCACCAAGAATTTGAACATCAAAATGACGCATATTAAACACACGTTTACTTGCTTCTCTAACTGTAGCAAAAGATTCTACTAATAAATTATTTAAATGTTCTCCTTTACTTAATCGTAATTGAAATAATTTTGTATTTTCTTTAAGCTGTATATCTGAAAATTTTTCAAAAGTTTTTTCTAAATAATTGATTTCAGAAACAATTTTATTATATTTTTTTAAAACACGATCATTATAATTTACAAAAATTTTTTTTAAAAATTTAATTAACATATTACAATTCTCAAATTATATTTTTATTACAAATTAATAATATTTATATAATTTATAATAAATAAATTAATTTACTTTTAAATATCTATTTAATATTAAATTTATTAATTAGGATTAAGTTCTTATGTAAAAAAATTTTTTATCCAAAATAAAAAATTTTTTTTGTGTTTACTATTCTTTCTAGAATGACTTCTTAAATATATATTTTTAGTATATAAATTTTGAGTATTTAAAGACCATATTGGTATAGATTCTGTATATTCATTATTTTTTTTATAAAATAATTTCCCATGATTATTCATATAAAATACACGAATATTCTTAGGACGATTTAATATTAATGGCCTTGGATGTTGATATTCAAGATATTTTTGATATACTTGCATTGCACCAGAAGAACCATATAATCTAGTTGATTTATTATTATCTCGTCCTATCCAAGTAACTACAATTTGTTTTCCATCCACCCCTACAAACCAACTATCTACTAAGTTATTTGTAGTACCAGTTTTTCCAGCTAAAGAAAAATTTTTAAATAAAGCTCCTAAAGATTTAGCTGTTCCAGAAGTTACAACCTTTTGCATGGCATATAATGTTAAGTATGCTGCCTCAGAAGAAGCTATGTTTTTAGATTGTGGTAAACTTTGATATAATATTTTTCCATCATCAGAAACAATAAATCTAACTGAAGATAATAATGATTTATAACCTTCATTCGAAATTACTTGAAAAACCTGAGCAACTTCAATAGGTGTTAAATTAATAGATCCTAATGACATTGAGGGGAAAGGAGTTAAATATTTTCTAGAAACACCTAAATGAATCCAATTTTCTATTAATGAGTTTAAACCTATATCAATACTTAGATTGACTATAGGTATATTAATAGAGTTAATTAACGCTTCCAAAAGCATTACCCGTCCGTTAAATTGATTATTATTATTTTTTGGAATCCAATATTTACCATTATCTAATTTAATTGCAATAGGATCATCGGATATCCAAGTATTTAAATGATATTTTTTTGGATTAGATAAAGCTTTCAAATAAATAACAGGTTTAGATAAAGAACCAATAGAACGACGGGCTTTTAAAGCACGATTATAACCAGAAAATGTTGGATGAGAACTACCAACAAGTGCATTAATTTCACCATTAGATTTGTCTACTACAACCATTGCGATTTCTAAATCTTTTAATTTTTTTTTCTTTTTTAGTATAGGAACACCAACTCTAACAGATTTTTCAATAGAATTTTGAGATAAAGAATCTAAAGTAGTAAATATTTTTAAACCTGAAAAACTTTTAGTTTTTTTCTTTAATTTTTGTTTTACTTCCATCTCAACAAGTTGCAAAAAATCAGGATGATCTGAAATCATGAATCCTTTCGGATGAATTTTTAACGGTCTTTTAGATAATTTAATATAAATTTTTTGCTCAATTAATCCTGTATTATATAAAGTTAATAAAACTAAATTTCTTCTATTTAAAGCAATTTCCGGATTACTCCAAGGGTTATATAAAGAAGCTCCTTTCACCATACCTACTAACAAAGCATATTGGTCTAAATTCAATTCATCAATTGGACGACCAAAATAATAAAGACTAGCAAGTGGAAAACCTCGAATTTGTTCATTACCATCTTGCCCTAAATATACTTCATTCAAATATAATTCTAAAATACGATCTTTTTCATAAAAACAATCTAAAATCAATGCCATATACATCTCGTTCATTTTTCTCCATACCGAACGAGTATTTGTTAAAAAAAGATTTTTCACTAATTGTTGGGTAAGAGTACTACCTCCTTGTATTGTTTTACCTGCCATAATATTAACAAATAAAGCTCTAATAATAGATGATATATTAATTCCATCGTGTTTATAAAAATTTCTATCTTCAATTGCTAATAATGTTTTAATTAAAATCATAGGATATTTAGATCGAGGAAGAAAAATACGTTTTTTCCCTTTAAAAGAGTTTAGCATACTAATTAATTTTGGTTCTAAACGGAAAAAATTAAAATCACGATAATTTTCAAGATTTTTAATTTTTAATAAATAATTTGTGTTAAAAATTAATTTTACATGAAGTTCACTTTCGTTAATATCAGGAAAATTAAAAGCACGACGTATAAATTCTATATTATTATCTTGTATACTATATTCACCAGGAAGCATAATTCTATCAACTTTTCTATACATTGTATTCTTTAAAAATGTTTCAATTTCTTTTTGAGAAAACAAACTTCCTGGTTCTAAATTTATTATTCTACTATATATTGAAGTAGGAAAATGCCATACTTTACCATTGATTAAATGGCTTATCTTCATGTATAAAAAAAAACCATAAAAAATTATTAAAATCAATATTAGAATAAAAATTTGTCCTAATGATTTTATTTTTTTTTTATTCATATACACTAAAGACCTTATTAATTAAACATCTTATTATTAAAAAATTATATTTGATTTAAAAACTTAAATACACTTTTAAAATTTATTTTTTATTTAAAAAATCATTCTTTTATTTTAAAAAAAATATCTTCAAATACTGGTAAGTTAAAACATTTAGGATATTGAACATATAATAAATATAAACCTTTTGCAGGAGCAGTAGGACCTGCATAATTTCTATTTTTTTTTTTTAATAAATTTTTCATAATATTTTCTTGGTTAATAGAATTAATTTGAATTAAAGAACCAACTATATTTCGAACCATATGATATAAAAAAGAATTTGCTGTAATATCAATCATAACTAAATTATTTATGCGATAAACATTTATTTTTGTTATTTTTCTTCGAGCTGAATAAGATTGACAACCTAAGGCTTGAAAAGAAGAAAAATCATGTTCTCCTAATAAATGTTGTGCTTCAGAATTCATTTTTAAAACATTTAACTTTTTGTAAACATGATTTGATTTTTTATATAAAATACTAGAACGACAAACAGAATTATATATTATATAACGATAAGTACGTCTGATAGCACTATAACGCGCATTAAAATACTCAGGAACTTCCTTAACCCATGTAATTGAAATATTTTTAGATAAATAAGTATTTACACCTACTGTCCAAGCATATGTACTTCGAATAGAAGTAGTTTGAAAATGAATTACTTGCCCTATACTATGAACACCAGAATCAGTTCGACCAGCACAAATAACATCGACTTTATGATTTGCAATTTTAGACAAACATTGTTCTACTTCTTCTTGAACGGAAGGATGTTTTTTTTGACATTGCCAACCATGATAATATTCTCCATTATATTCTACTCCTAAAGCAAATTTTTTTATTTTTTTTTCCATTATTTAAAATTTTCCTTATTAATAAATTAATAGTTAAAATAAATATTAATTTAAGTAAACCTATAACTGTATAAAAACATATTTAATTAAAGTTTGTGTTAAAATTAGTTTTTAATAATTTTCTAAAAATATTGTACTCAATATAAAAATTATTTGTAAAAAAATAAAATATATTACATATAAAAATATTTATAGATTATTTATAATATATACTTATTCTTCTAAAGAAGAATATTTTTTTAAAATTTATACATTAAAATTTTTTACTAGGAAAACACTATGGAAAAAGAAAAACAAAAAAAAAAATCTTCTTTAAATGTTCTTTCTATAGCTGGATTAAGACCTTATCAAAAACAAATAGACGAACAATATATGAATGAAAGTCAAATGTTACATTTTAAAAAAATTCTTGAAACATGGAAACATCAATTAAAATTTGAAATCAATCATACTCTACTCTATATACAAGATAAATCGACTAATTTTCCAGATCCCATTGATCGAGCAGCACAAGAAGAAGAATTTAGTTTAGAACTAAGGAACCGAGATAGAAGTCGAAAATTAATAAAAAAAATTGAACTAACTTTAAAAAAAATAAAAAATAATGATTTTGGTTATTGTAATTCTTGTGGAATTGAAATTGGAATACGTCGTTTAGAAGCCAGACCAACTGCAAGTTTATGTATTGACTGTAAAACATTAGCAGAAATTAGAGAAAAACAAATGGCTGGTTAGTCATATAGATTAGGATATTCGATTGATACATTAAATTATCTCGAGTATCCTTTTAATTAATTTATATTCAAATTAACTTATTAAAAATCGGATTAAAGATGAAATCTATTAATATTTCTACATTACAGAATTGGAAAAATGAAAAAAATAAATTCGCTGCAATTACAGCTTATGATTTTAGTTTTGCCAAGTTATTTGCAAACCAAGGAATCCCAATTATACTTGTTGGAGATTCTCTTGGTATGACAATTCAAGGTCATAACTCAACAATACCTGTTACAGTTCAAAATATTGAATATCATACAAAAGCAGTAAGAAAAGGTGCTCCAAATGTTTTTTTAATATCTGATTTGCCATTTATGTCTTATTACCAAATAAATCAAGCATTAAAAAATACTTCTAAAATTATTCAATCCGGTGCTAATATGATTAAAATAGAAGGTGGAAAAAACTTAATTCATATTATTAAGGAATTATCGAATCATTCAATATTAGTATGCGGACATATAGGACTTACTCCACAACATATAAACTATTTAAGTGGATATAAGGTTCAGGGAAAAACTGAAAAAGACGCAAGTAAAATAATAGAAGAAGCTTTATTACTTGAAGATGCAGGAATTAAAATGCTAGTATTAGAATGCGTTCCTGCAAAATTATCAAAAATAATAACTGAAAGATTGTCTATCCCAGTAATTGGAATAGGAGCTGGAAATTACACCGATGGACAAATACTAGTAATGCAAGATCTATTAGGAATTACTGAGGGTAAAAAACTAAAATTTACAAAAAATTTTCTTTCTCAAAATGGAAGTATTCAAAATGCAATTAAAGCATATATTTATGAAGTGAAAAAAGGTATTTTTCCTAACGAAAAAAATAGTTTTTAAAAAATTTCAAATATCCTATAAAATAAAACCATTATGTACATAATAAAAAAAATAGATACTTTATATAAAAAAATTCAATTTTTTAAAAAACAACAAAAAACATTAGCACTAGTTCCTACTATGGGTAATTTACATGAAGGTCATATAAAATTAATTTTACTAGCCAAAAAATATGCAGATATTGTTATTGTAAGTATTTTTATTAATCCTATGCAATTTGATAATACATTAGATTTAAAAAAATATCCTCAAACTTTTTTAGAAGATTGCTTAATTTTAAAAAATGAAAAAATAGATATTTTATTTGCCCCTAAAATATCTGAAATTTATCCTAATGGTATAAAAATGCATACCTATATCCAAGTACCTAAATTATCTAAAATCATTGAAGGAAAATCACGACCTGGACATTTCATAGGAGTAACAACAATAATTGGAAAATTATTTAATCTAATACAACCTAATTTTTCATTTTTTGGAGAAAAAGATTATCAACAATTATTAGTAGTAAAAACTTTTGTTAAAGAATTAAACTATCCAATAAAAATTATTAGTTTACCTATAATTCGACTAAAAAATGGATTAGCTTTTAGTTCAAGAAATAGATATTTAAATGCGTTAGAATTAAAAAAAGCTCCATTTTTATATAAAATTATAAGATCGACAATAAATATTATTTTAAAAAATAATGGGAGAAAATTATATGAAACTATAAATCTTGCAAAAATATCTCTAATAAAAAAAGGATTTCTAGTTGATATATTTAATGTATATAATTCTAAAACACTAGATGTTTTTTCTAAAACAAACAAACAAAACATTATTCTTGCATCTGTTTGGTTAGGAACTACTCGTTTAATTGATAATAAAAAATTTAAATTACCAAATTAAAAATAAATATTTTTATTTTTTAAAAACTACTTTTCCTATGTAAGGTAAATAACGATAACATTGAGCATAATCTATTCCATAACCCACTATAAATTCATCAGGTATAGAAAAACCTACAAAATCAATATTAATATTAACTTCACGACATTCAGGTTTATCTAAAAGTGTGCAAATTGATAAAGATTTTGGATTTCTAAGCTTTAAAATACCTAATACTTTGCTTAAAGTTTTTCCAGAATCAATAATATCTTCAACAATTAAAACATTTTTATTATAGATATCTTCATCTAAATCTTTTATAATTTTTACATCTCCACTAGATATAATTCCACGACCATAACTAGAAGTAGTCATAAAATCCACTTCATGTTCAATTGTAATACTACGACATAAATCTGCTATAAATACAAATGAACCACGTAATAGAGCAATTAATATCATTTTATTTTTGCTATTTCTATATTTTTTAGTAATTTCTCGCCCTAATTCACCAACACGAATACCTAATTCTTTTTCAGAAAAAATAACTTTAATAATATGTTTCATAATATTAATTGATTTTTTAATTTAAATTATAATTTTATTATACTAAAAACAATCTAATTGATATTGATTAAAAATAAAAAACATTAATAATAGATAAAATTTCAATACTCAATTAAAAATTGAAATATTTATTTTTTAAACTATTGCAATAATAATAATCATTATGTTATAAAAATTATTATATTTACAAATATTAATTAAATACTTTATGTAATTATTCTATTATTTTTATTTATGCTATATCTTAAATATATATATTTTTTAATATATTTACACAAATACCTGCATAAATAATCTTATTATTTAAAATTATTTTATAAATATAAAATGTTATTAATAAATTATTTTTTTAATATTATTTAAAAAAAACAAACTAAATTTATGATAAAATTAATAGCATATAAGTTATACTAATAACAATAAATTTAAATATATTTTCAATTAAAAATCTGACTCTTATTAAAAAACTACCTAATAAAATAATTAAATTACTTTAAATACTTATTAATTTTAACTCTCAAGATGTTACATCAAATATTAATATCTATTTATAATCTTATCATAATAGAATTACTATTCTAGTTTACTATACTATTCTAGTTTACTATAAATAAACTTACATATAATGCAGGAGAAATATATTTCTAATAAAAATAAATTATAAACAATACAAGTTTTTTATGAAATAAATTTAAGGATTCATGAAATATGAAACTATTAAAATTTGGTGGAACTTCATTAGCCAATGCAGAAAAATTTTTATGTGCGGCTGATATCATAGAAAAAAATAAAAATTATGAACAAGTTGCAATAGTTCTTTCTGCGCCAGCTAAAATAACTAACTATCTAGTTAATATTGTTGAAAAAAACATTAATATTAATGAAATGTTAGAACAAATTGAACTTGCAGAAAAAATATTTATTGAAATAATACAAAATATCAAACAAATAAAATCTTACTTTTTATATGAAGAAACAAAAAAAATAATTGAAATTGAATTTAATGAATTAAAAAAAATAATAAATAATTTTACATCATTTAAAAAATACCCTGACAATATACAAGCCATTATAATGTCTCGTGGAGAAATACTTTCAATTTGGATTATGAAAAATATATTAAAATCTAGATACCATCAAGTTACTATCATAAATCCTATTGAAAATATTATATCTACAGGAAGTTTTTTAAATTCTTCAGTTGATATTAATGAATCTAAAAAACGTATTAGTAAAATTAATATAAATGAAAATAATATTATTTTAATGCCAGGTTTTATTTCAGGAAATAAAAAAGGCGAACTAGCATTATTAGGGCGTAATGGATCAGACTATTCTGCGGCAATATTAGCTTGCTGTTTAAATGCACAATTATGTGAAATTTGGACAGATGTTGATGGTGTTTTTACTTCGGATCCAAAAAAAATATCTAATACTTTTTTATTAAATTCAATATCATATGAAGAAGCAATGGAATTATCTTATTTTGGAGCTAAAGTAATACATCCACGAACTATCGAGCCACTTAAAAAATTTAATATACCATGTATTATTAAAAATACTTCTAACATTGAATCTAAAGGTACATTAATTTGTAAAAAAAGCAATCATAGTAAAGATATTCTAAAAGGTGTAACTAATATAGATGATATCGCAATGTTTACAATATCTGGTGATTTAATAAAACAAAAAAATAATACAATTACACAGATATTCAATCTACTTGAACAAGAAAATATTAACATTATATTAATTACTAAATCATCATCAAAAAATAATTTTAGTTTTTGTGTTTTAGAAAAAGAAACACAAAAAATACTCATTTTATTAAATCAATTATTTCCATTAGAATTACAAGAAAAAATTTTAAACAATATTAATATAATTAAAAATTTATCCATATTATCTGTAATTGGTTTTAATATTTCTCAAAAATACGATATTGCTTCAAAAATTTTTTCTTCTTTAGGAAAATCTAAAATTAATATTCTTGCAATTTCACAAGGATCTTCAAAATATTCTATATCGTTAGTAATTAAAAAAGAGAATATTTTACAAAGCATGCAAATTATTCATAATGCATTATTTTATAATAAAAAAATTATAAATGTTTTTTTAATTGGAATAGGTGGAGTAGGAAAATCATTAATCAAACAAATATTACAACAAAAAAATTTTTTAGCGAGCAAAAATATAGAAATAAAAATTCGTATTATCGCAAATTCTAAAAAAATATTATTTTTAAATGATTTAATTGATTTAAAAAATTGGGAAAAAGCTTTCCAAGAGTCAAAAGAAAGATTTAATCTTGAAATACTAAATAAATTATTAAAAGATAATTCTTTTTTAAATTCAGTTCTAATTGATTGTACTTCTGATGAAATTTTATCTAAACAATATGTGAACTATTTTTTAAAAGGATTCCATGTCATTACATCAAATAAAAAAGCTAATACTAGTCCATTAAAATATTATAATGAAATAAGAACTACTGCATTAAAAGAAAATAAAAAATTTTTATATGAGACTAATGTTGGCGCAGGATTACCTGTTATACAAACATTACAAAATCTATTTAATACAGGTGATAATTTAATTTGTTTCAAAGGAATATTATCTGGTTCGCTATCTTTTATATTTGGCAAATTAGAAGAAAATATTTTATTGTCAGATGCCACTAAACAAGCTAAAGATTTAGGTTTTACAGAACCAAATCCATGTGACGATTTATCAGGAATAGATGTAGCTAGAAAATTATTGATTTTAGCACGTGAAGTAGGATATAAAATAGAATTAGAAGATATTAACATTGAACCAATATTACCCGAGTATTTTAAAAAATGTAAAAGTATTAAGGAATTCTTATATAAATTAAAAGAGATGGATGTTCCTTTTATAGAAAGAGTTAAAAAAGCACGAAATTTAGGAAAAGTATTACGTTTTGTTGGAACAATAGAAAAAGGAGGAAAATGTTCAGTAAAGATTGAAGAAATAAATAGTAATAATCCATTATACAAAGTTAAAAATGGTGAAAATGCACTGACATTTTATACAAATTATTATCAACCGATTCCTCTTGTATTAAGAGGATATGGTGCTGGTAACAATGTTACTGCCTCTGGAGTATTTGCCGACCTACTACGTACAATATTATAAACGTCAGTGTGGAGTACAGTAATGATTAAAATTTATGCACCAGCTTCTATTGGTAACGTTGGAGTTGGATTTGATATTTTAGGTGCAGCCATTAAACCCATAAATGGTGAATTATTAGGTGATTGTATAACAATAAAATTATCAAAAAATTTTCAATTGATTAATAAAGGAATATTTTCTAATCAGTTGCCTACAAATACAGAACAAAATATTGTCTGGAAATGTTGGTCTAAATTTTGCAAAATAATACAAAAAAATATCCCAGTTTCTATAATTCTAGAAAAAAATTTACCTAGTGGATCAGGACTAGGTTCTAGTGCTTGTTCTATAGTTGCCACTTTAGTTGCAATTAATGAAATTTTTAATAATCCATTAAATTCAAAAGAATTGCTATTACTTATGGGAGAAGTAGAGGGAGAAATCTCCGGAAGTATTCATTACGATAATGTTGCTCCATCTTATCTTGGAGGGCTTCAATTAATCTTAGAAGACTCTCATATAATTAGTCAAAATATACCTAATTTTACAACTTGGTTTTGGATAGTTGCTTGGCCAGGAGTAAAATTATCTACTGCATCAGCAAGAAAAATTTTACCTAAAAAATATACAAAAGATATTTGTGTTAAAAATAGCCGTTATTTAGCTAGTTTTATTCATGCATCATATACTCAACAATCTAATTTAGCAGCAAGATGTATGAAAGAATTGATCGCAGAACCATATCGTAGTAAATTACTTCCTAATTTTTTTAAAAACAAAGAAGAAATTAAAAAATTAGGTGCTATAAGTTGTGGTATATCTGGTTCAGGACCAACTATTTTTGCTGTTTCAGAAAACATTAAAATTGCTAAAAAAATATCTTTATGGCTGAAAAACAACTATTTGAAAAATAAAACAGGATTTGTTCATATTTGTTATATAGATACAAAAGGTGTTCGAAAAATAGGATAAAAAATGAAACTTTATAATTTAAAAAATCATAGCGAACAAGTTAATTTTGAAACTGCTATCAAACTTGGATTAGGACAACAACAAGGATTATTTTTTCCAGTAAAAATACCAATCATTACACCTTTTGAATTATCAGACATATTAAAAATGGATTTTATTACAAGAAGTACTGAAATACTTTCTAAATTTATTGATAATGAAATATCTAAAAAAAAAATATATGAATATGTAAAAAAAGCCTTTTCATTTCAAAAACCATTAAAAGTTTCAATTAATAAAAATATAAGTTGTTTTGAATTATTTCATGGTCCAACACTAGCATTTAAAGATTTTGGAGCCCGTTTTATGGCTCAAATGATTTTTTCTTTGAAGAAAGAAAATGAAAATTTTACTATTTTAACTGCAACATCAGGAGATACTGGAGCTGCAGTTGCACATGCATTTTATAAAATGAAAAATATTCGAGTAGTTATTTTATATCCGAAAGGAAAAATTAGTTTCTTACAAGAACAATTATTTTGTACTTTAGGGCAGAATATAACAACTATATCAATTAATGGTAGTTTTGATGATTGTCAAAATTTAGTTAAAAAAGCTTTTGATGATAAAAAATTAAAAAAATTAATAGGTTTAAATTCTGCTAACTCTATTAATATAAGTCGTTTATTAGCACAAATATGTTATTATTTTGAAGCTTTTTCATTAATTTCAGAAGAACAACAAAAAAATTTAGTTATAGCTGTTCCATGTGGAAATTTTGGAAATTTAACAGCTGGATTACTAGCGAAATCTATTGGTTTACCAATTAAATCTTTTATAGCTTGTACAAATGCAAATGATACTGTTCCAAGATTTTTAAAAAATAGACAATGGAAACCAAAAAAAACTATATCTACGCTTTCTAATGCTATGGATATAAGTCAACCAAATAATTGGCCTAGAATCGAGGAATTATTTCGTAGAAATAATTGGAATTTAAATGATTTAAGATTTGGAAGTGTATCAGATAAGATAACTAAGGAAACAATCAAAGAACTTTTTAAATTAGGATATACTTCTGAGCCACATGCTGCAATTGCATATCGATTATTAAATGATCAATTAAAAGAAGATGAATATGGTTTATTTTTAGGAACAGCGCATCCATCTAAATTCAAAGATACTGTCGAAAATATTTTAAAAAACAGTATTACTTTACCAAATGAAATTAAATGTAGAATTGATTTACCGCTATTATCTCATAATATAAACCCAGATTTTAATCAACTTAAAGAATTCTTATTAAATAAATAAAAACCAAAAAATTAGAGAGGATAATTTTCCCTCTCTAATAAAAAAATAAATTAACAAATATCATATAGTTTTTAAATAATTAAATTATTTTTAAATATTAAACAAAAAGTTAACAATGTCACCATCTTCGATTTTATAATCTTTTCCTTCAAGTTTACATTTACCCATTTCTTTAACTTTAATTTCACTTTTATATTGAATAAAATCTATATACTTAATAATTTGAGCTCGAATAAAACCTTTACTAAAATCACTATGAATTTTATGAGCTGCTTGAACACTCGTACTACCATTAGGTATAGACCAAGCATGAATTTCTTTGATCCCAACTGTAAAAAATGTTATTAAATCAAGAATTTTATAACCGTATTTAATAATTTTATTTAATCCTAAATTTCTTATATTAAAAGCTTTCATAAAATATTTTTGTTCTTTTTTATTCATGTTAACCAAATCTAATTCTAAATTTGAATAAATTGGAACAACTAGAGAATTATCTTTTTTTGCTATTTCATTTAATTCATTTAAAAAAACTAAAGATTCTTTATTCTCATTAATATTTGCAATATACATCGTTGGTTTCAAAGTTAAAAATCGAAAATCACTAATCATTTTTTTTTCTGTTTCATTTAATCGTAAAGTTTTAAGCATTAAAAAATGCTTTAAATGATTCATACATTTATTTAAAACAATTAATTTGTTTTTTGTTTCTTTTATATCATATTTCAAGTTCTTTTCTAATTTTAATATAGACTTTCTACAAGAATCAAAATCAGACAATATAAGTTCAGAATTAATTATATCTACATCGTTTGTAGGTTTTATTTCATTATAAATATGACTAATATTATCGTCTTTAAAACATCGTACAACATGTGCAATAGCTTGAGTGTCTCTAATATTGCTTAAAAATTGATTTCCCAAACCCTCGCCTTTAGACGCACCTTTAACTAAACCAGCAATATCTACAAATTCTATACATGTATTTACTATTTTTTTAGGAGAAACAATTTTAGAAAGTTCATCAATACGAATATCAGGAACTGAAACTATTCCAATATTAGGTTTAATAGTACAAAATGGAAAATTTGCAATTGCAGAATTTCCTTTAGTTAAGGCATTAAATAAAGTAGATTTACCAACATTAGGAAGACCTATAATACCGCATTTAAAACCCATATTTATATACCTTAAAATAAATAACTTTATTTTAGATTAAAACAATAAAAAAATTCTTAATTAATTAAGAAATATCACTCAATAATATAAGAGTTTCTTTTATAGCATATTGAATAGATATATTAATTAAATTAGTTTCTTCTATTGTAGGATCTGAAAGTACAAAAGATGATATTTCTTTTTTATTTTTTGGTCGACCAATACCAATTCTAAACCTATAAAAATCTATTTTTTTATTAAAAATATTAACAATACTTCTTAAACCATTATGACCACCATGTCCATAACTATATTTTAGTTTTAATTTACCAGCTTCTAAATCTAAGTCATCATGTACTACCAATATTTCGTTTAAATTAATATTATAAAATGAAGATATTTTATATATTGCAATCCCATTAATATTCATAAAAATATTAGGTATAAATAAACGAATATCATTTGAATGTATATTAATAGAAGCAATAAAACCAAAAAATTTTTTGTCTTCTTTTAATAAAGTGTTAAAATATTTTGCTAAAGAATAAATATACCAAGAACCTATGTTATGACGTGTATTATGATATTTATTTTTAGGATTAGACAACCCTACAATCATCTTAATAATACTCAAAATAATCCTTTAATATTTTTCTATAATTTTATATGTTCAAACATATAATATAAATATATTATATGTTTTTAATAAAAAATTTTATTTTTGCAAGCGAATATCAACTTTATCCCAATTTACTACATTCCAAAATGCTTGAATATAATCTAATTTTCTATTTTGATATTTTAAATAATATGCATGTTCCCAAATATCTAAACCTAAAATAGGTTCACCATAAGTATTTGATATTAATTTACCCATTAATGGATTATCTTGGTTTATAGTAGATACTATATCTAGTTTTCCATTTTGATTTACTAACCAAACCCATCCTGAACCAAAATGTTTCATAGCAATTTCTTCAAATTTATTTTTAAAAGATTCAAAACTTCCAAAACTTTTTTCTAATTCTAATTTGACATTCCTATTTAATACAGTGTTAATTTTTAAAGATTCCCAAAAAAAACTATGATTTATATGTCCACCTGCATTATTACGAAGTGCATTTTTATTGTCTAAACTTATTTCATTGAATATAGACATCAGCTCTTCAATTGAAAGAGAAGAAAAAGCTGTATCTTTTAAAATGGCATTAGTATTATTAATATAATTTTGATGATGTTTTGTATGGTGAATTTTCATTGTTTCTTCATCAAAATAAGGTTCTAAAGAATTATATGAATAAGGTATTGAAGGTAAAAAATAACTCATTTTTTTTTCCTATTAAAATATGAAATATATATAAAAATTAAATTAAAAATTTCATCTTAAATATTATATTAAATTATAGTACAATTATTACATAATAAACAAGAATCATAATAAATATAAAAATTAATTTTATTAAATAAAAACGATAGTTTTTTAAATGAGATGTAAATGCCTACAACGCAAGAATTTAATTTATTAAATAATCGATTTCGAAATTTTTATCCTGTCGTAATTGATATTGAAACAGCTGGTTTTAATCCAAAAACCGATGCATTATTAGAAATTGCTTTAATAACATTAAAAATGGATAAATTAGGGTGGTTGCATACAGCAAGCACACTCCACTTTCATATTAAACCTTTTAAAGGATCCATTATTAATCCTGATGCCATTGCATTTAATAAAATTGATCCATTTAATCCATTACGTGGTGCTATTAGCGAAAAATTAGCAATTAAATCAATATTAGAAACAGTAAAACAAGGAATAAAAATAGAAGGTTGTAGAAAAGGTATTGTAGTTGCGCATAATGCTAGTTTTGATCATAATTTTTTAATGGCAGCAATACAAAGACTTCAAATTAAAAAAAATCCATTTCATCCATTTGTTACATTTGATACAGCCGCACTAAGTGCATTAGTTGTTGGAGAAACAGTTCTAGCAAAAGCATGTAAAGCTGTTGGATTAACATTTGATAATAATCAAGCTCATTCTGCACTTTATGATACTTTACAAACTGCAAATCTTTTTTGCGAATTAGTGAATCGTTGGAAATGTTTAGGTGGATGGCCAGTTAATATAAAAAATACAAATACTTTTCTTAAAAATTAAAATACTATTTTAGTTTTTATAAAATTTTTAAAAATTATAAAAAGATATGACATTAATAATATTTTTTTAAAAATGTCATATCTTTTTTAAAAGTAATTTAATAAATTGAATTTTATTTATTATATTTATTTATTGTTTTAGATATTAACTTCTGTAGATCTCCATTTTGCATCATTTCTATTATAATGCTACAACCTCCTATTAACTCACCATCTATCCATAATTGAGGAAATGTAGGCCAATTTGCATACTTAGGTAATTCTCTTCTAATATCTGTATTTTCTAAAACATCTACATATGCAAATTTTTCTCCACATGCTGATAAAGCTTGTACAGCTTGAGCAGAAAAACCACAACTAGGAGCGCTTGGCGTTCCTTTCATATAAATTAAAATAACATTATCTTTAATTTGATTTTCTATCTTTTTAATTATATCCACAATTTACTCCATTTTAAAATTTATAAATCTAAAAAACATTAAAAATAATTTTTCCAGTTTAAATGCTTTTAAAATATTTTCTAGACAACTTTATTTTTTTTTGTAATACTAATAAATTAATTAATTTATAATCTCCAAATATGGGGCTGTTTTGGATTCGACAAGATTATCAAAAAAATAAAGTGCATGCCGAGGAACGGTTTGCCTCGTAAAAAGCCGTAAAAAAATAGCTACAAATAATAAACAAAACTACGCATTAGCAGCTTAAAAAACTGTATAATGCCCTTTATTCTCAAAATTAACTCTTTTATAACGAGAAATTACTAAAGGTCATGCATTAAAGAGAAAACGTGAAAAAAGCTTGATAATAACACGTAAAAATATTTCTTAAGCTATACTCCTAAAATAAGTTTTTCTAAATTAGGAAAAGAATTTAACATATAAGAAAAACTAAGCATGTAGTATCTTTATTTATAGAAATTTTGGACGCGGGTTCAAATCCCGCCAGCTCCAAAATTTTTAAATATTATAATTTATTCAAATTATTCAATACTAAAATAAAAAACTTTATCTTCTTTAAAAAAAATATTTAATGTTGTTTTTTGACATGTATCTTTTGTAGATTGTTTACAAAAAATATAATGATAAGTATCACTAAAAGAATCAGAAATTATAGGATTTCCAAAAATATAAATTATTTGCTCTCTTGTCATACCTTTATAATTTTTTTTAAACTCATTTAAACTGAAATAAAACTTATCTATATTATTATAATTATAATTTTTATTGTCTAAAAATGAACAACTAGTCAATAAAAAAGTTATTAATAATATTTTAATTATAAAAATTTGAATATTCATTAATAAATTATTTCCTACTACTTTATAAAATATTGTTAATAATAATTTTTATAATAATTCTCTTGTAAATATACAATTCGAGAATATTAGATCATATTTATATATGTAATATATTAAAAATATTATATAATTTTAAAAAAATTTTTTAGACCAATTTAATTTTGAAGTTAAAGTTTCAAAATAGTTATAGCTTTTCGGATGCACGAGATTTAAATAGTAATTACTTCTTTGAAGAAGAACATGTTGTTTTTTTTTAACAGGTAATACTATTTGACTATCACAACTAATTTTTAAATCTTTTTCTACATTAGAAAACTTTAAACAAATTACACTATCACTTCTAATTACTAATGGTCGAGCTGACAAAGTATGAGGAAACATGGGTATCAATAATATAGCTTCCAAAGAAGCTGCTATAATTGGTCCTCCTGCAGAAAGTGAATAACCTGTTGAACCAGTGGGAGTTGAAATAATTAACCCATCTGAACGTTGTGCAAAAGCAAATTTTTCGTCAATATAAACTTCAAATTCTATCATATGAGCTACATATTTAGGATGTAAAACAACTTCATTAACAGCTATACTAGATTGATAAAGTTTTTTTTCCTTATAAATTTTTACATCTAATAAAAAACGGTTTTCTATAAAATAGTTTCCAGATAAAACTTCAGATAATTTTTTAAATCGATTATCAGGATTTAAATCTGTTAAAAAACCTAAATTTCCTCGATTAATACCAATGATTTTAATATTAAAATATGATAAAATTCGAGCTGTACATAATAAGTTTCCATCTCCACCAATTACTATAGCTAAATCACAAAGTTGACCGATTTCTATTAATGTAGCAGTTTTTGGATTTTTTAATTTTAACTTTTTAGAAACATTATATTCAATAAAAACTTTATAACCTCTTTTAATTAACCATTTATAAAGTATCTCATGTGTTCTTAATGCATTATAATGACGAGGACGTCCAACAATACCGATACAATTAAAATATTGTTTCATTGCATTAAAATCCCTAATGAATATATATATATATTTAATTAATACATGAATTAACTTAAAAAACATATAAAACAAATCTATATTTAACTAATACAGTAATATTCAAAACGGTGATATTATGGATACTGAAGAAAAACAAGAAATAAATAAAAATATTTCAAAACAAGATCAAGAAAAAGAAAACGAAGAAAAACTAAATAATGTTTCTACACTTAAAAAGACAAATAAAAATGAATTAAACGAATTAAAAGAAAAACTATCAAACAATCAAAAAAAAATACATGATATGCAATTAAGACATTTAGCATATATAGAAAATATTAAAAAAAAATCTGAAATAGAAATAAAAAATATAAAAAACATAAAAAAAGAAGAATTTTTTAAAAAAATAATTCCTATTATAGACATTTTAGAAGATACTTTATCTTTTTCTAAAAATTCAAATTTAGATAAAGAATCATTAGTACAAGGAATACAGTTAATATTAGAGTCTTTATTAAAAATAATGTATAAATTTGGAGTAAAAATAGAAGGTAAAAAAAATGAAATTTTTAATCCAAAAATTCATCATGTTATATTAACCGAAAATTCAAAAGAAATACAACCGAATCACATTATTTCAGTAACACGAAAAGGTTTTAGCTTTAATAATATTATACTTCGTAAAGCATTTGTAATAATTTCTAAAACTTAAAAAAATTTATATTTTTAATTATAAAACACATTAAAACTACTGAGTATATAAATAAAAATAGAAAAAATTTTATAAATTTTTTCTATTTTTACGTACAAATTTAAATATCAAACCAATTAATTTCTTTTTTTTTACATTCAACTAATATTTTATTAGTTTTAGAAAAATGTTTGCATCCCAAAAAACCTCGATGTGCTGATAATGGAGATGGATGCGATGACTTTAAAATATAATGTTTATTAGTATCAATTAAATTATATTTTTTTTGAGCGTTATTTCCCCAAAGTAAAAAAACAACAGATTTTTTATATTTGCTAATATAAAAAATCACTTTATTAGTAAATATTTCCCATCCTATATTATTATGGGATCTTGGTTTTCCTGACTCAACAGTTAAAATAGAATTTAATAAAAAAACACCTTGTTTTGCCCAATTTTCAAGACAACCATGATTAAATATATATTTTTTCTTAAAATCACTATTTAATTCTTTATATATATTTCTTAACGAAGGTGGTATATTTTTATTTTTAGGAACTGAAAATGCCAATCCGTGTGCTTGATTATTTGAAAAATAAGGGTCCTGTCCAACAATAACTACTTTAATTTCATCAAAAGAAGTTAGTAAAAAAGCTTTAAATATATCTTTAGAAGAAGGATATATGATTTTCGTTAAACGTTCTTTGTTAATATAATTAATAGCATCAAAAAAATATTTTTTTTTTTCTTGAGATAAAAGATCTTTCCAAGTTAAACTACTATTCATAAAAAACTCTTTTTTAAATTAAAAAAATAAAATATTTTAAAAAATCATGACTTTAATTTTATTTCACAATAAAAGGAGATAAAAATGGTTTTAGTAACAAAAAAAGCACCAAATTTTACAGCTCCAGCAATTTTAAGTAATGGTGAAATTACAAATACTTTTGATTTGAAAAAATATTCTAATGGTCAATCAGTTATGTTGTTTTTTTGGCCTATGGATTTTACTTTTGTATGCCCTTCTGAAATTATGGAATTTAATAAATCTTATGAAGAATTTTATAAGAGAAATGTAAAAATTGTAGGTGTATCTATTGATAGTGTTTTTGTACATCAAGCATGGCAAAATACCCTTCCTAAAAAAGGAGGAATTGGAAAAATTAAATTTCCAATGGTATCTGATATCAAGCATGAAATTCAAAAATCTTATGGTATTGAACATCCAGAATTAAATATTGCATTAAGAGCATCATTTTTAATTGATAAAAATTGGATAATACGTCATCAAATTGTTAATGATCTTCCGTTTGGACGTAATGTAAATGAAATAATACGAATGATAGATGCTATAGAATTTCATAATCAATATGGAGAAGTCTGCCCTGCAAATTGGGAACCAGGAAAAGATGGAATAACTACTTCTTTACAAGGAATTTCTTCATATTTAGATAAACATTTTTCTTAAGAATTATTTTTTATCTTAAAGTCAGCAAAAAATATGCTGGCTTTATTAAAATTTTCGAATTGAAAATAATTTTATATAAAATATTTCAAATAATTAAATAAAATTATCATCATTAATATCATTAATATCACTTGTATTATTCATATCATCATTAATGTCATTAATATGATCATCATCAAAATTAGACGTATTTTCAGAAGTGTAAAAATGATTTTCATTATCATAGTCGATTAAATTATTTTCATTATCTGGATTCAATTCGTGGTTTTCTATATTATATATAGAAGATTCGTTAATAGTATTGAACACCTCTTCTTCAGGTTTACTATGATTAAAAACATTCATTAACATATTACCTAAAATCATTCCTCCTGCTACACCAGTTGCTGTCTGCAAAGCATTTTTAAGAAACCCACTATTACCGCTATTACCATTATTACTACTGATAGTTGGAGAAGATGATGATAAAGGATGATAATTTCCTGAAGAATTTTGATCTTTTTTCCAAATATTATTATTAAACATATCTGAAGAAGTTGGTGATTTTTTAAAAAAACTAGATAAAAAACTTGGTTTTTTAGTTGTTTTATTTAAACTTAAGTTTGATATTTGATTGGTTAATTCTTCAAGTTTTAAACTTAATTTTTTTATTGCTGTTTCTTGGATTAATATTGTTTGCGTCATATAATAAGAAGAATATGGTTGTTTTTTTACCAGATCTTGGATTAAACTATTTGCTTCATTATCTCGTTCAGAAGAATTTAATTCAGTTTTTTTTAAACGATTAAATAAGTTTTCTATTAATTTTTTTTCTGCATCTTTCATACAAAAATCTCATATTCAATTATAATTAAAAAATATTATTTTAAATTATTCCAATATTAATAAAATAATTTTAACAAGCTATTATTTTAATACTTTCATTTCAAATAAACAATATAAAAAAATATTTTTCACTATTAATTATATTAGTAAAGATATTTTTAAATACAGAATCTATTTCTTTCAATGCATCTAATGTGTTAATTATGTTATAATTTTGACTTAATTTAATTTTATTAATTTAAAAAGAGACAATAGTTATTATGAAAGAACTTGCACGAGAAATCATACAAGTTAATATCGAAGAAGAATTAAAAAGTTCTTATTTAGACTATGCTATGTCTGTTATAGTCGGAAGAGCTTTACCTGATGTTCGAGATGGTTTAAAACCAGTACATCGAAGAATACTTTTTGCAATGCATATATTAAATAATGATTGGAATAAAGCATATAAAAAATCTGCTAGAATAGTAGGCGATGTAATCGGAAAATATCATCCACATGGTGATTCTGCTGTATATGATTCAATAGTCCGTATGGCTCAAGATTTTTCCTTGAGATATATGTTAATAGATGGCCAAGGAAATTTCGGATCAGTAGATGGAGATGCTGCTGCAGCAATGCGATATACAGAAATTCGTATGTCTAAAATTGCCCATGAGTTATTAATGGATCTTGAAAAAAACACTGTTGAATTTATTCCTAATTATGATGGAACTGAGTATATTCCTGAAATATTACCATCTAAAATACCAAATCTTTTAATTAATGGATCATCTGGAATAGCTGTTGGAATGGCAACAAATATTCCACCGCATAATTTATATGAAGTAATCAATGGATGTTTAGCATATATAGAAAACAATAATATCACTTTAGAAGAATTAATAAAATACATTCCAGGACCAGACTTTCCAACTGCAGGAATTATTAATGGTAAAAAGGGGATTGTAGAAGCATATCGCACTGGAAAAGGAAAAATTTATATTCGTGCCCGTAATAAAATTGAAAAAAACAAAAAAAATAATAAAGAAACAATTGTTTTTTATGAAATTCCTTATCAAGTTAATAAATCACGTTTAATAGAAAAAATCGCAGAATTAGTAAAAGATAAAAGAATAGATGGAATAACAGCTTTACGTGATGAATCCGATAAAGATGGCATGAGAATTGTTGTTGAAATTAAAAAAGAAGCATTATCAGAAATAATTTTAAATCAATTATATTCTCTTACTCAATTACAAGTTTCTTTTGGAATAAATATGGTTGCATTATGTCGAGGACAACCAAAAACTTTATCTTTAAAAGAAATAATCAAATATTTTATATTACATAGAAAAGAAATAGTAACACGTCGAAGTATTTTTGAATTAAAAAAAGCACTGAAACGTACTCATATTCTTGAAGGACTAAGTGTTGCTTTAACAAATATTAATCTTATTATTGATTTAATAAAAAACTCTAAAAATTCAATAGATGCGAAAGAACTTATTTTAAAAAAAAAATGGATTTATAAAAATAAAAAAAATAATAATAAGAATATTAAAGATATTAAACAAACAAATCAAGAAAACAATTATTATTACTTTAGTGAAAAACAAGCGCAATCAATTTTAGATTTAAGATTACAAAGATTAACTAATTTAGAACAAAACAAAATCATTTTAGAACATGATAATTTAATAAAAAAAATTACAGAACTTGAAGAAATATTAAAAAACCCAAATCGTATGCTTTCAGTGATCAAAAAAGAATTATTATTAATACAAGATAATTTCAATGATAAAAGAAAAACAGAAATAATAGAGCATCATACTGATATTAATATTGAAGATTTAATTAATCAAGAAGATGTAGTAGTTACATTATCTCATTCAGGATATGTTAAATATCAACCTATTTCTGATTATAATGCACAAAAAAGAGGAGGAAAAGGAAAATCAGCCGCGAAAATTAAAGAAGAAGATTTTATACAAAGTTTAGTAATTGCAAACACACATGATACTATCTTATGTTTTTCAAGTCGAGGTATTTTATATTGGATGAAGGTATATCAGTTACCAGAATCTAGTAGACATGCAAAAGGTAGACCTATAGTAAATTTATTACCATTAAACAACAAAGAAAGAATTACAGCTATTTTACCTGTCCACGAATATAAAGATAATCTTAATATTTTTATGGCTACTGCTCAAGGTGTAGTAAAAAAAACTTCTTTAAAAAAATTTCAAAAACCTAGATCCGCTGGAATCATAGCTATTAATCTGAGAACTAATGACGAATTAATTGGAGTAGCATTAACCAATGGTCATAATAATATTATGCTATTTACACAAAATGGAAAAGTGGTGCAATTTTTAGAAAATAGTGTTAGAGCTATGGGTAGAACAGCTTCTGGAGTAAGGGGTATTAAAATACGAAAAAATGATAAAGTTGTTTCATTAATTGTTCCTCACAAAAAAGAAAGTATTTTAATAGCAACTAACAATGGATACGGAAAACGTACAAAAATTTCTGATTTTCCAATTAAATCAAGAGCAACACAAGGAGTAATTTCAATAAAAATAACCAAGAAAAATGGAAAAATAATTGGAGCTATACAAGTAGTAGAAAAAGATCAAATTATGATGATTACTAACGCGGGAACATTAGTTAGAATTAGAGTCTCAGAAATAGGGATATTAAAAAGAAATACACAGGGTGTAATTTTAATACGCACCTCAAAAAATGAAAAAGTTGTTGCTTTACAAAGAATTGTTGAACCTATTATAGAAACTATATAATAAAAAATATTAATAATGAATTTTATAAAAATTATATTTGTAAAACAGGTTAAGTAAATATGAAAAATAGTCTATTTGTGACTAAACGTAATGGAAAAAAAGAAAAAATAAACTTAGATAAAATTCATAAAGTATTAAATTGGGCAGCTAAAGGATTAGAAGATATATCTGTTTCTCAAGTTGAATTACGTTCACGTATTCAATTTTATAATAATATAACAACTATTAATATACATGAAACAATTATTAAAGCAGCAGCAGATCTAATATCTAAAGATACACCTGACTATCAATACATGGCTGCTAGACTGGCTATTTTTCATCTTCGAAAAAAAGCTTATAACCAATTTGAACCACCAATACTATATAATCATGTTAAAAAGCTAGTAAATCTAGGAAAGTATGATAAAAACTTATTAAAAGATTATTCTTTTGAAGAATATGTAATAATGAACTCTTTTGTTGATCATCGCCGTGATATGAACTTCTCTTATGCTGCAGTAAAACAATTAGAAGGAAAATATTTATTACAAAATCGTATTACTGGACAAATTTATGAAAGCGCACAATTTCTATATATTTTAATATCTGCATGTTTATTTTCTAAATATCCTAAAAATATTCGAATGAACTATATTCAACGCTTTTATAATGCAATTTCTACTTTTAAAATTTCACTACCTACACCAATAATGTCAGGAGTAAGAACTCCAACTCGACAATTTAGCTCTTGTGTTTTAATTGAATGTGCAGATAATTTAAATTCTATTAATGCAACCACAAGTTGTATTGTGAAATATGTTTCGCAAAGAGCAGGTATTGGGATTAATGCTGGTCAAATTAGAGCTTTAGGAAGTCCAATTAGAAATGGAGAAGCATTTCATACAGGATGTATTCCTTTTTATAAACATTTTCAAAGTGCTGTCAAATCTTGTTCACAAGGGGGTGTTAGAGGTGGTGCAGCAACAGTATTTTATCCAATATGGCATCTTGAAATTGAAAATTTATTAGTTTTAAAAAATAATAGAGGTATCGAAGAAAATAGAGTACGTCATCTTGATTATACTGTTCAAATTAATAAATTAATGTACCAAAGGATGTTATTAGGGAAAAAAATTACATTATTTAGTCCTTCTGATGTTCCAGAATTATATGAAAATTTTTTTTCTAACCAGAAAAAATTTAAAGAAATATATATTCAATATGAAAAAAATAAAACTATAAGGAAAAAAACCGTTAAAGCAATTGATTTATTTTCTCTTATTATGCAAGAGAGAACTTCTACTGGACGTATTTATATACAAAATGTAGATCACTGTAATTCACATAGTCCTTTTAATCCTAAATTAGCTCCAATAAAACAATCTAATTTATGCTTAGAAATTACATTACCTACAAAACCACTAAATGATATTTATGATGAGAACGGAGAAATAGCTCTTTGTACATTATCAGCTTTAAATCTAGGTTCAATTAAACATTTACAAGAACTTGAAGAATTATCTATATTATCTGTTCGAGCATTAGATGAAATATTAGAATATCAAAACTATCCAATAATATCAGCAAAAAATTCTTCTATTTCAAGACGTTCTTTAGGTATTGGTGTAATTAATTTTGCATATTATTTAGCGAAAAATAAAGTTCGTTATTCAGATGGAAGTGCAAAAAAATTAACACATAAAACTTTTGAAGCAATACAATATTATTTATTACAAGCTTCTTGTGAACTAGCAAAAGAAAAAGGATCATGTATATTATTTAATCAAACTAATTATTACTTAGGAAAATTGCCAATAGATACATATAAAAAAGATATAGATGTAATATGTAACGAACCATTACATTTAAACTGGAATTTACTACGAAAAAAAATTAAAAAATATGGTTTAAGAAATTCGACTCTATCTGCTTTAATGCCTTCAGAAACATCTTCTCAAATCTCTAATGCTACTAATGGTATTGAACCACCAAGAGGATTTATTAGTATAAAAGCATCAAAAGATGGAATGTTAAAACAAGTAGTCCCAGATTATAAAAGATTAAAAACACAATATGAATTACTTTGGAACATACCAAATAATACTGGATATTTAGAACTAGTGGCTATTATGCAAAAGTTTGTTGATCAATCTATTTCAGTTAATACTAATTATGATCCAAAACGGTTTATAAACGAAAAAATACCAATGAAACAACTATTATATGATTTACTTATAGCATATAAATTAGGAATAAAAACTTTATATTATCAAAATACAAGAGATGGAGCTGAAGATAATTATAACTTTAATCAATCTGAAACAAATAAAGAAGATAATTGTACAAGCGGTTCTTGTATTATATAATAAAATATAAAAAATTAATTTTTAGGTATAAAAAAGTGTCTTATACAACATTTTCAAAAGAAAAAAACAATCAACTCATAGAGCCTATGTTTTTTGGACAATCTGTAAACATAGCTCGATATGATCAACAAAAATATAATATTTTTGAAAAATTAATTGAAAAACAACTTTCATTCTTCTGGAGACCAGAAGAAATAGATTTATCGCAAGATCGAATAGATTTTCAAAACCTTCCTTCACATGAAAAACATATTTTTATTAGTAATTTAAAGTATCAAACATTACTTGATTCTATTCAAGGACGAAGTCCAAATATTGCTTTTTTGCCTATTATATCTATCCCTGAATTAGAAACATGGATTGAAACATGGTCGTTTTCAGAAACAATCCATTCTCGATCTTATACTCATATAATTAGAAATATTATAAACAACCCATCTATTATTTTTGATGATATTATAACTAACAAAAATATTAATGATAGAGCAAAAGATATTTCTACTTATTATGATGAGTTAATTGAAATGACTAGTTACTGGCATTTATTAGGAGAAGGAGATCATATTATTAATAAAAAAAAAATTTACATTGATTTAAATTTATTGAAGAAAAAATTATATCTTTGTTTAATTAGCGTTAACGTATTAGAAGCTATTAGGTTTTATGTTAGTTTTGCTTGCTCATTTGCATTTGCAGAAAGAGAAGTTATGGAAGGAAATGCGAAAATTATTAGATTAATCGCAAGAGACGAAGCATTGCATTTAACTGGAACTCAACATATTTTATATCTTTTAGGTAATCAAAAAAACAATGAAAACATGAATAATATTGTTGAAGAATGTAAAGAAATAGCAACTCAAATTTTTATATCTGCTTCAGAACAAGAAAAAAAATGGGCAGAATATTTATTTCAAGATGGTTCAATGCTGGGCTTAAATAAAGATATACTATGCCAATATATAGAATATATCACTAATATTCGTATGGATGCAATAGGTTTAAAAATGCCTTTTGAAAAAAAATCAAACCCTATTCCTTGGATTGATTCTTGGTTAAATTCCGATTATATACAAAATGCTCCTCAAGAAACTGAAATTAGCTCTTATTTAGTTGGTCAAATTGACTCTGATCTATCTAGTCAAGAATTTAAAAAGTTTAAACTATAAAATGAACTATTCTACGATTGAAATAGTTAACAACAAAACAATTATTTATAAACAAAGTATTTCACTATTATCTATTCTAAATAAACATAATATACATATAGGATACCAATGTAAATCTGGATACTGTGGTACATGTCGAATACAAATAATAAAAGGAAGAGTACATTACTTAATAAAACAGCCTATAGCTGCTTTATTTAAAAAAAATGAAATTTTTCCATGTTGTTGTATACCAAACGGTAATATTATAATTAAAATTTAATTAAAACAAATTATGACTGAATTGAAGTTAAAGCGATAGTGTAAATAATATCTTCAATTGATGCACCTCTTGATAAATCATTTACTGGTTTTCTTAGTCCTTGTAACATAGGTCCAATACAAATCAGTCCTAGAGAACGTTGTACCGCCTTATAAGTTATATTTCCAGAGTTCAAATCTGGAAAAATAAAAATATTTGCAGATCCTGAAATTGCTGAATTTGGAATTTTTAATTTAGAAACTTTTCTTGAAATAGCTGCATCATATTGAATAGGACCTTCAATAATTAAATTAGGTTGTTTTAATTTTACAAGATCAGTTGCATATCTAACTTTTTCTACTTGTAATCCATTTCCAGAATACCCGCTAGAATAAGATAACATTGCTATGCGTGGTTCTATACCAAAAATTTTAGCTGAATTAGCAGATTGAATTGCAATTTCTGCTAATTGTTCAGCAGTTGGATCTACATTAATTGCACAATCACCATAAATAAACACTTCTTTAGGAAACAACATAAAAAATATTGAAGAAACCAAAGAATAAATAGGATTAGTTTTAATAATTTGTAATGCTGGACGTATAGTATTAGCTGTTGTATTTATTGATCCGGAAACTAATCCATCAACTTTATTAGATTCTAAAATTAATGTTGCTAAAATAGTATTATCTTGTAATTGTTTTATTGCAGAACATTCAGTAATTCCTTTATTTTTTCTTAATTCTATCAATCTTGATACATAACTATCTCGTATAGAATCAGGTTCTATTATTGTAATATCTTTGCTTAAATAAATTCCTTTATCATTGGCTATCTTAAAAATTTTTTTTGGACTTCCTAACAATATACATTCTGCAATTCCTAAATCGCTTGAAATTGATGCAGCTTTTAATATACGAGGTTCGTATGCTTCAGGAAGTATAATGCGTTTTTTATTTTTTTTAGATAACATTTTTAAATAATAACAAAATTCTTTAGGTGAATATTTTTTATTATCACCAGTTATTTTGTCTTGAAAAAAACTAAAATTAATATTTTTAAAATAACTAGAAATATATTTTAATATTTTATAAATATGTATCTTATCGTAAAAATTAATATTAAAATTAAATTTTTGCAATTGAGATAGTGTTGTTATCGTATTTGTATTAATAAAAAAAATAGCAATATTACTATCTTTTAAACAATTAATTAAATATAAAATCTTTTTTGTAAATTTAGACACTCCTGTTAAGATAATACCACTAATTTTTTTTATTTTTAATCTAAGAAAAAACTCATCAACAAATGTTTCTAAACGACTTAAACACACTAAAAATAAAGAATGATTATAATTTTTTATTGATATTTTTACATAATTTTCATCAAATATGATTACTTTTTTTACAATAGAATTTTTTGTATTTTTCATATTAACAATATTTGCATTTAAAAAACTACAAATTTCCATGATAGATGGTGTTAATAAATGTTGATTCCACGGAACACAAGCTAATGTAGAAAAAAATTTATTTGTAAAAAAAATATCTTTTTTAATTTTAAAAATATTTTTATTTTTTTGAAAATTGTATAAAATATTTAAATTTTCTATAAAATCATATTTTTTTTGTATTAAAGGTGAACCTATATTATTAAAAATAAAACCTAAAATATTTTTATATTGACTATAGTTTAAAAATATTTTTATTTTATTTTCTTTTTTATGAATATATTCTAAAGAATACTCTTTTAAATATTCTACAAATATTACTTCAGCATTTATATTTTGAGATACTTCATAATTTATTTTATTAGCATCAATATGTTGTTTTCTATTTATACCTTTAATTAAAATTAATCCATTATTAATATCTTTTTTATTATAACATTGTTCAATAACCTGATTAACAAGCATATGATATTGATTAGAATTAAAACATTGTTTTGAAAAATCTATATTTTCTAATGAATTGATATTCTTTGAAAAATATTTATTAATAATAAATTTAGTATTATCTATTGAATTATCTATAAGAGAAAAATAAAAAAAAGATTTAAAAAAATTATTTTTTATTTTTTTACTAATTAAGTAAACTAAACTTAAAGTAGTAGTTGTTAAACTAACATTGTCATTCAAAGGAACTAACATTATAATACGTGACATAATATTCTTATTATTTTAAAATGTAAAAACTTATAAATAATTATATTTAACTAACTATTTTCATCGTTTCTTGTGCTATTAATAACTCTTCGTTTGTTGGTATTACTAAAACTGGAATAGAATTATTTATAGTAATTAATCCACTTTTTCCATTTTTAACTGAAAGATTTTTTTCTATATCAATTTTAAAACCAATTAAACATAATTTTGATAAAGTTATTTGTCTAATTAATGATACATTTTCACCAATACCACCAGTAAAAACTACCGCGTCTAAACTATTATCCATTAAGCACATATAAGAAGCAATATACTTAGATAATCGATGACAAAAAATATCTACAGATAATTTTGCTTTTTCATTAGTAGAATAATTTTTTTCAAGATAACGAAAATCACTACTAATTCCGCTTAATCCCAATAAACCAGATTCTTTCGTTAATATTGTATTAATTGTATTAATACTTATTCCAAGTTGTTGATGCATAAAAAAAATAACGGAAGGATCTATATCACCACTTCGAGTACCCATAACTAAACCTTCTAAAGGTGTTAAACCCATAGAAGTATCTACACAAACTCCATTGCGAATTGCAGAAATAGAAGATCCATTTCCTAAATGACATGTTATAATATTTAGTGAATTAAAATCTTTATTTAACATAATAGATGCTTGATTTGAAACATAATTATGACTGATTCCATGCGCTCCATAACGTCGAATATGATATTTTTTATAAAAAATATAGGGAATAGCATACAAAAATGAAGTTTTAGGCATTTTTTGATAAAAAGAAGTGTCAAAAACTGCTACATTTTTATTTGATAAAAGAGGAAGTTTTTCCATAACCATTTTAATCCCTATCAAATTTGCAGGATTATGTAATGGAGCAAAAGGAATAGCTTTTTCGATAAAACTTATAATTTCAGTATTAATTAAAACAGATTTATTGATTCTCTTTCCACCATGAACAACTCTATGCCCTATACCAATAATATTATCATATATATTTTTTTCTTTTGATAAAACTTGATTAAAAATGAAATTTAAAGCATCTTGATGAGATACATGAGATCCTATATATTTTTCATATTTTATTCCCAAATATTTCCATTTAATATATGTATTTTTTAAAAATAAACATTCCACTAAACCAGATAAATATTTTTTTTTAGTATTTGGGTTTAATATAGAAAATTTTATAGAAGAACTACCACAATTTAATACAAAAATTAAATTATTCAATATTATTTACCAATGTTTTGTTAAAATTTAAAAGTAAAAATAATTTTTTTAATATAAATTTAAACAATTATTATATTTAATATATAATATATAATAATTAGTTTAGTAAAAAAAGATAATCTGATAAAATAAATATTTTTATAACATCTTAATTAATTTAAAGTTAAATACAATATGATATTACAAAAAAAAATTATTAGACTACTAAATGTAAAATCAAAAATTATACCAAAAATAGAAATTGAAAATCGTATTATACACTTAAAAAAATACTTACTTCAAAATATTCATTTAAAATCTCTAATTGTAGCTATTAGTGGAGGTCAAGATTCGACATTAACAGGAAAATTATGTCAAATAACAATTGAACAATTACGTCAAGAAAAAAAAGACCAATCCTATCAATTTATTGCATTAAGATTACCATATGGAATTCAAAAAGATGAAGAAGATTGTAAAAAAGCAATTAATTTTATCAATCCAGATAAAATTTTTACAATTAACATTAAAAATTCGGTTTTAAGTAGTGAATTATCATTAAATATGGCAGGAATTAAAATTTCAGACCATGTCAAAGGAAATGAAAAAGCAAGAGAAAGAATGAAAGTACAATATAGCATAGCTGCAATGAAACATGGAATAGTTGTAGGTACAGGAAACGCAGCAGAAATTATTACAGGTTTTTTTACTAAACATGGAGATCATGGAATAGATGTAAATCTTATATCTCAATTAAATAAACGGCAAGGGCAATTATTATTAAGAGAATTAAATTGTCCTAAATATTTATATTTAAAAACACCAACAGCAGATCTTGAAGATGAAAATCCACAAAAACCAGATGAATTTGATTTAGGCATTCAATATAGCACAATTGATTCCTACTTAGAAGGAAAAGAAATAAATAAATCAGATAAAAAAATAATTGAAAAACTTTATTTAAGTACACAACATAAAAGAAATATAATTAATATTGGATAACACTTAATATACAAATTTTATTAATGTAATATCATTTTTTTTTGTTCAATAGAATGAATTTGAACCTTAATTATTTCACTAATAGGATCTTCAGGACAATTTTCCACAAAATAAAGTAGATCTGTTAAAGCAACATGATTACAATCTAAGTGTGCATAAATTAATCCTCTATCACGAATTTCATATGGATCATTAGGATCAATTTGCAAAAGAACATTACTAACATTTAAAGCTAATTCCATATTTTTTTCTTCCATTAAAGCGGATTTTAGAGTATTGAGCATCTTTCGAATGATAGTAACAGATTCAGCTTGATATAAATCATTTTCATACAACTCTGCTGTTGGACTAATATTTCCTTTCAACCATACTTCTAATATATGCTGATCTAATATATCACCATTAAATGGATTAATTAACCACTTTTTTTTATCTGACCAATCAGCTCTTAATATTAATTGTGTAGGAAATGCTACTGGATTTAATGGTAATTTCAATTCTTGTGCAATATGTAGTAAAAGAATACCTAAAGATACTGCAGTACCTTGTCGAGTGTTTAAAACATTATCAATCCATAATACGTCTGAAAGTTTATAAATACCACTCGCTCCACCAAAACTCCAATGCTTATAAAATAAATTTAATAATTTTTTCAATTTTTTATTTGGTTCAATTTCAGATGAAATATAAGATTGTGCTTCTTTAATTTTATTACACATATCTAAAACTACAGAATCTATAGGAAAATCTTCTCGAATAAACTGAGAAGCAGCTACAATAGAATCAAACAGTGATAATTTAGATAAATTATTTTTTGAAAAAGATTTCATATTATTATACTAATACTTTTAATTAATAAAGAAAATAAAATATATTTTTAAAATATTTTAATAAAAAATATTCAATCATATTATTCAGAATGTAAAATTTATACTTTTAAATTAAAAATTTCAAAAATATTACTATTTTTTTTGACCAATAGTAACACGATCATTACCTCCATAATCTTTATAAGATTGTATATTAAAAAAATTATATTTTTTAAATAAGCACTGAACTTGTAATTTTTGTTTCCATCCATGTTCAATAAAAAGCCAGCCTTTATAAAATAAGTAATTTTTTGCTTGTTTTATAATTAAATCAATATCTTTTAGCCCATGATTTCCTGATACTAATGCATTAAATGGTTCAAAAATAAGATTTTTTTTAAAAAATTGCATTTCTTTTGAACTAATATATGGAGGATTGCTTACAATAATATGAAATTTTTTATTTATATGTGAAAACCAATTACTATAAAAAAAAAAATATTATTTAAACTTAATTCTATCGCATTTATTTTAGCTATTTTAATAGCTTTATTTGAATTGTCAACAGCCGTAATATTGAAATTTGAACAAATACTTCCAAGTGCTAATGCGATAGCTCCACAGCCAGTTCCTAAATCAAGAATATATCTTTGATTCTTATTAATTTTAGATAATACTGTTTCAACTAAAATTTCTGTATCAGGTCTAGGGATTAAAGTATCTGGAGATACACGTAAAGATAAAGACCAAAAATCTTTTTTTCCTAATATATAAGCCATAGGTTCTCCTGATAATCTTCGATTAACAAAATTTTTTAATTGATTTTGATTAAATTGATTCAATTCTGTTTCATCAAAAGCTATAATCCAAGAACGTGAACGTTTTAATACATGACTTAATAGTATTTCAGCTTCATATCGAGGATATTCAAAATTAGAGAATATTTTAATTGTTTTCTGTAACCATTGATATATTTTCATCCTTTAAACTCAGATAAAGAAGAAAGCATATCTGTTTGATATTCTTGAATTATTGGTTCAATAAGAAAATCTAATTTCCCTTCTAATACTTCATCTAATTTATATATAGTTAAATTAATTCTATGATCTGTAATTCTATTTTGAGGAAAATTGTATGTTCTATTTCTATCTGATCTTGAACCACTACCTAATAAGACTCGTCTCATAGAAGCATTTTCTTGCTGATTTTGTGCTAACTTTGCAGTATATAAACGAGCAGATAAAATAGATAAAGCTTTTGCTTTATTTTTATGCTGTGATCGTTCGTCTTGACATTCTACTACATATCCTGTTGGGAGATGAGTAATTCTAATTGCTGAATCAGTAGTATTAACATGTTGACCACCAGCACCAGAAGAACGAAATGTATCAATTTTCAAATCAGATACATTAATTTCTTCTTTTTCTGTTTTAGGAAGAACCGGCATGACTGCAATAGTACAAGTAGAAGTATGAATTCTTCCTTGTGATTCAGTTTCAGGAACTCGTTGAACACGATGACCGCCTGATTCAAATTTTAATCGGCCAGAAGCACCTTTACCTGTAATTTTAACTATAATTTCTTTAAATCCCCCTTTTTCATTTTCACTTGAACTCATTATTTCTGTTTTCCACATATAACTTTCAGCATATCTTATATACATTCTGCATAGTTGACCTGCAAAAATAGAAGATTCATCTCCACCTGTAGCTGCTCGAATTTCAATTAAACAACTATGCTGATCATTAGGATCTTCAGGTAACAATAATGTTTTAATTATTTTTTCTAATTTTTTTTTTTGTTTTTTAAGTATATAATATTCTTCTTTTGCTATATCAAGCATTTCTTCATCATCAAATAAAGAATTAATATCTTTCATATCATATTTTATTTTTTCCCATTCAATAAAACATTTAATAATTTCAGAAAGTTTTAAATATTCTTTAGATAAGTGTCTTAACTTATCTTGATTTAATATAGTATCTTTTTGAGTAAGTAATACTTCAATTTCTTGATAACGGTATTTTAAAGATTTTAATTTATTAATAATAGAGGTGTTCATATAATATGATCTCTTTTATAATTTAAAAAAATGCAAATAATATTTATATACTTCAAAATAAAGTAATATATTTCTAATAATCACAAATTAAAATCTTCAAATTAAAATGATTATATCATTTTTAATAATTTTCAGTATAATTTTAATAAATATTAACATAAAAATAATTTTTTAAAAATAAACATAAAAATGATATATACATGGCCTTCTCCTGCAAAAATTAATTTATTTTTATATATTACAGGTGTTCGATCAGACGGATACCATTATATACAAAGCTTATTTCAATTTCTTAATTATGGTGATACATTAAAAATAGTTTCAAATACAACTGGAAAAATTGAATTATTTTCTGAAAAAAAACTTATTTTAAATACAGAAAATACTATTATTAGAGCAGCTAAATTATTAAAATCAAAAGCATTATATTATGAAAAAACAAATTGTACTACTCTTGGAGCAAAAATATTTTTAAATAAAAAAATACCTATAGGAAGTGGGCTAGGTGGAGGTTCATCTAATGCTGCAACAGTATTAATTGCATTAAACAAACTGTGGAAAACAAAATTTACATTGGAAGAATTAGCTCAATTTAGTCTTAAAATAGGGTCAGATATTCCAGCATTTATCATGGGAAAAACATCTATTGTTGAAGGAATAGGAGAAATATTAAATCCTATTCAAAGAAAAGAAAAATGGTATCTAGTTGTCTATCCTAAAATACAAATTTTAACAAAAAATATATTTTCCAATTTTTTACTTGAGAGCACATCCCAAAAAAAAACAATACAATTACTGTTACAGTCTCCATTTAGTAATGATTTTGAAAATATAGTAAGTAATAAATTTAAAAAAATAAAAACATTACTTTCTATATTATCTATTTATGCACCAACTCGAATAACTGGAACAGGTTCCTGTGTTTTTTCAGAGTTTGATGATAAACTATCTGCTCAAAAAATATTTTCTTTACTTCCTAAGAACGTGCAAGGATTTATTGCTAAAAGTGTTAATACTTCTCCATTACATCATGTTTTTTATAAAAAAAATATCCATATTTGAAATTAAAAATCAACATTAAAATAAAAAATAAAAAACAAGGTTTGTTATGCCAGATATGAAATTATTTGCTGGAAATTCTATTCCAAAACTAGCAAAATTTATTGCTCACCGACTTTATATAAATTTAGGAAATGCATCTGTAGGTCGATTTAGTGACGGTGAAATTAGCGTTCAAATTAATGAAAACGTTAGAGGAAGTGATGTCTTTATCATACAATCAACTTGTTCTCCAACTAACGATAATATTATGGAACTTGTTGTAATGGTCGATGCATTAAGAAGAGCTTCAGCTGGTAGAATTACTGCAGTAATACCATATTTTGGATATTCACGTCAAGATAGACGCGTAAGATCTGCACGTGTTCCAATTACAGCTAAAGTTATAGCTGATTTTTTATCTAGTATCGGAGTAGATCGTGTATTAACAGTAGATTTACATGCTGAACAAATTCAAGGATTTTTTGATGTACCTGTGGATAATGTATTTGGTAGTTTAATTCTTTTAGAAGATATGTTGCAAAGAGAATTAAAAAATCCTATTGTTGTATCCCCTGATATTGGTGGGGTAGTAAGAGCACGAGCAATTGCTAAACTTCTTTATGATACTGATATGGCAATTATAGACAAAAGAAGACCTCGTCCTAATATTTCTCAAGTTATGAATATTATTGGCGATGTTGCAAACCGAGATTGTATTTTAGTTGATGATATGATTGACACTGGAGGAACACTGTGCAAAGCTGCAGAAGCTCTTAAAGAAAGTGGGGCAAAAAGAGTTTTTGCATATGCTACACATCCTATTTTTTCAGGAAACGCATCAGAAAATTTAAAATGTTCTGTGATTGATGAAGTAGTTGTATGTGATACCATTCCATTACAAGAACAGATTAGATTACTACCAAACGTACGAACTCTTACATTGGCCGGAATGTTAGCAGAAGCTATAAGACGAATCAGTAATGAAGAATCTATTTCTGCGATGTTCGAACATTAATAAATTGATTCTAAGCACACTATATTTTTTAAAATAATGTGCTTAGTATTTGAATAAAATATTAAAAAATTATTATTTAAAACTATTCAAACATAAATGAATTAAAAAAGATTCTTTTAATATATTTAAATAAATAGTATTACTGTATTTATGAATACAAAATAGCAAAAAAAATACTAATATTATTCCACGAAAAAAACCAAATACACTGCCTAAAATAATATTAATATATAATAATTTAAATTTTTTAATTATTGTGTTAAAAATAAAATTTAATAATATTTTTATTGTAAAAAAAAAACAATAGTAATTAAAATTATTAAATAATTTTCATTTTTTAAAAAAATATCAGAATAAAAGTTACTAAAATATACATAATTAATAAAAAAATATACAAAAAATAACCAAAATATAGTAGATGTTAAGTCTTTTAAAAAACCTCTAAATATTCCTAAAAAAGTAGAAAAGAAAACAATAATAAAAATAATAAAATCTATTAAAATCATAGTTTTTCCAAAAAATAATGTTTTTATTATGTTATTTTATTTCTTGATTTTTTATGGAAATAAATTCTGAAACAGTAATAAAAGAACCAAAAACTAATACTATATCTTTTTTAGTTAATATTTTTTTTAGGTTATTCCAAGCATTATAAATGCTATTAAAAAAAATTGTATTCTGAATAGGTAAACTATTTTCTAACTGCTTAATAGTAGCAGTACGATCTATAGGTAAGGTAGATACATACCAATAATAAACTTTATCTTTTAGTGGAGAAATAATTGACAAAATATCTTTATCTTTCAACACACCAAATATTGCATATATATTTCCTTGTATATCTATTTGATCAATTTTTTTAGAAAGATATAAGGAAGCATCATAATTGTGAGCAACATCAACAATAATATAAGGGGAGCAAGAAATAGTTTGAAATCTACCTTGTAATTGTACTGTAGATATTGAATTTATTAGTTTTTCTTTATTAACTTTAAGATTGGAATAAAATAATGCTGATAAAGCAATTGCAGCATTTGATAATGGTATTTGAGGCATTGGTAAATCGTATAATTCTATATTTGAATGAATTAAATCCCATGTATGATTGTATTCTTTCCAATACCAATCTTTATTAACTATTTTTAATATTGTTTTACTTTTGTATGCTGCTTGATATACAGAATCTGGAAGAAGTTTTTCACCAATCACGGCAATTTTATTTTTTCTAAAAATACCAGCTTTTTCACGAGCTATACTAAATCGATTTGAACCTAAAACTGAAGTATGATCGATGCCTATATTAGTAATTAAAGATATATTTGAATCTATAATATTAGTAGCATCTAATCTTCCTCCTAAACCAACTTCTAATATAATAACATCCAATGAATATTGTTTAAATAAAAACAAAGCGGAAAGTGTAATAAATTCAAAATAACTTAAATAATAATCTGATTTTGCAGAATATATATTAAAAAATGCAGAAACATATTGTATCTCAGTAAGATATGAGCCATTAATTTTAACACGTTCTATAAAATTTAAAAGATGTGGGGATGTATATAAACCAACTTGGTAACCGGAATCTAATAATAATTGCTCTAACATAGCACATGTTGTTCCTTTACCATTAGTCCCTCCTATAGTAAAAACAAAAGACTTTAAATTTAATAAATTTAATTTTTTTGCAATTTTTTTAATTTCTATTAAATTTATTTGATTTTTTTTCTTTAATTTTTCTAAATATTCAATCCACATAAAAAAAGAAAAATTTTTTTTACACATATTTCCAACTTATTTTAAAAAAAATTTTATTTATATAAATTTTAAAAATATTAAATATAAATAATTAACATGATATTATTTTTTTTTAATAAAAATTATATTTATCAGAAATGCAGAGACTAAAATTATCAATATAATACTAAAAGTAAGAAAAGTTGAAATAATTATGAATTTTTCAAATAATATTTTAAATCCTATAAACATCAAAATAAATGATAAAGCATACTCTATCATAGGAAATTTATTTACTATAGGAGCTATAAACAAATACATAGATCTTAACCCTAAAACTGAAAAAATATTAGATGATAAAATAATAAATAAATTATGAGTAACAGAGAAAATAGCGGGAATGCTATCTGCCGAAAAGAGAATATCACTAAATTCTATAAGAATTAAAGATACAAATAAAGGAGTAAAAAATATTTTATTATTTATTTTTAAAAAAAAATTTTTACAGCAAGAATTATTACTTATTCTAAATATTTTATAAATCCAAGATAAGCTTATATTTTTTTGTTTATTTTCTTTTTTACTTGATATGAAAAATATTTTAAAGCTCATTAATATAAATAATATTCCAAAAAAATATAATACCCAATGCCACTTAGAAAATACAAAAAAACTAAAAAAAGAAAATATAAAACGTAATACGAAAGCTCCTAATAATCCATATGATAAAACTTTTTTTTGATGAATTATTGGTATTTTAAGTGATTTAAAAATTAAAAACCAAATAAAAACATTATCTACTGAAAGTATAATTTCTAATAAATAACTAGTTAAAAAACAAACAATATTTTTATTAGCAATATTAATTCCACTGATGTTATATAAAAAAATCCAAAATATAGAAATAAACAAAAAAAAAGCAAAAAAATAACTAAAAATCCAACGATGTAAATAAAAAAAATGATTTATTTTACTTTTAAAATTGTATTTTTTAAAAAAAAAGTTAATTAAAATTAAAAAAAAAACCCAAATATTAGTGAAGTCGAAAAAAAAATAATCATTCAATTTCTCTTTTTTTAATTAAACATTTATTTTAATAAAAATTATTAACTTTTTAAAGTAATCAGATAATATTAAATTATTATCTACTGACATCTATTTGCTATAAACTACCCAGTTAACTTTATTAAATATATTAATGGATTTGGAAATAACCCCAATATTAACAATATTACTGAAGAAAATAATATTAAAATTTTAGAAGGCATATCAATCCAAATATTTGATGTAACTTTATTAATTAATGATTGATCTGATGGTTTTAAATATAAATTAATAATTAATCTAAAATAACCATAAAAACCCAATATGGTTCCAAATAAAAAGCTAAAACCCATGAACCATAAATGGTTGGTTATTATAATAGATAAAATATAAAATTTACCAATAAAACCCAAAGTTATGGGAATACCAGCCAAAGATAGTAAAACAATTGTCATAACACTACTTAAAAACGGTTGAAACCAAAACAAACCTTTATATGAATTAATTGAGTCTATATCATTAGATGAACGAGAAAATAACTGAATAACACCAAAATATGATATATTGATCAACAAATAATTAACAAGATAAACTAAAACTGTTTCTAAAGAAAAAACATAACTATTTTTTAAAACAAGCAATGTTATTAATAAATAACCTAATTGAGATATTGATGAATATCCGAAAAATCTTTTAATGTTCTTTTGAAAGATAGCCATTAAACTACCAAATAATATAGAAAAAATACTTATTAATGATAATATTAAATATAATATTTTATTATTCATAATAGCATTACATGTAAATATATTTAATAAAACACTAAAAAGAGCTACTTTCCCAGAAACAGAAAAAAATGATAAAATTGAAGATGGTGTTCCTTGATAAATATCAGATGTCCATAAATGAAATGGAACTAATGATAATTTGAATAAAAAAGAAATTAATACCATTACTATTCCAAATAGTAAAACTAATTTTTCATTATTAAATACAAATGATAAAACATGATTTATAGATGAAATACTAAGATCTCCAGAAATAGCATATATCCAAGCAATACCAAGCAATAAAAACGCAGAAGATATAGCAGATAAAATAAGATATTTAAAAGATGCTTCTAAAGCATAATTTACATAATTTGAATATGCAATTAAACCAAAAATTGGCAGTGACATTAGCTCAATACTAATAAATATTGATGACATATGACTAGAAATAGTTAACAAAATTGAACCTAGTGTCGAAAGAAGAAGCATTAAATAAAACTCTTCTTTATTAAAAGGATAATTTAATAACCATGAATATGAAAAAATGCAAGTAGCAAAACTAGATAGTAAAATAATACTAATATATAAAATAGAATATTTAGTAATATGAAATAACATAGTAATATCAATAGGAATCACTGAAAATAAAAAATATAATGAAAAAAAAGTTACAATTAGAATAAAAGCACTAAATACAGCCACCAAAAAATGATTTCGATTATAAGAAATAGATAATATAACTATTACTACACCTGCTATTAAAATTAACAAAGGTAATAAAGCGGTTAATTCTTGTAAATTTATCATCATTATTTATTATAACCTTGTCTTTGAAATAGAATTAATATTTTTTTTTTGAAAATGGTATATAGAAAATATAGTACCTTGTGAAATATTTAATATCTTTTGAGGCATTAAACCTAAAAAAATCAACGTAATAATTAATATTATTGATATCCAAAACTCTTGAATATTCGGATAAAATATTGAATAATTTTTCTTACAAGGGCCATAATAAATTCTTTGCACCATATATAAAGAATAAATAGAAGAAAAAACAATACTTATTGTAGCTATAATAGACACAATAGAATATGTTTTAAATATTCCAAATAAAATTAAAAATTCACCAATAAAATTTCCAGTTCCTGGAAGTCCTAAATTTGCTAAAGAAAAAAATAAAGAAAAAGCAGGAATCCAATAAATTTTAGACCACAACCCTCCCATATTAAGAATATTTTGAGTTTTAAAATATTTGTAAATTTGACCAGATAAGATACATAACGCAGCAGTAGCTACACTATTAGATATTATTTGTATTACTACTCCCTGAAAAGCAATTTCACTATTGCTATAAATAGCAATTAAAATTAACCCCATATGAGAAATCGAAGAATATGCAATTAAACGTTTAATATTTGTTTGAGAAAAAGCTAGTAAAGCACCATAAAAAACACTAAATAAACCCAAAAACATTGCAATCGGGGTCAATGCTTGTATTGTACTTGGAAATAGTGTCATACCATAACGAAACAAAGCATAAGGAGCAGTTTTTAATAAAACACCAATTATATCAACCGCACCACAATATGAAGATTCAGCATGAAAATCTGATAACCATCCGTGAAATGGAACAATAGGCATTTTTATAATAAAAGAAATAAAAAAACCTAACATAACAACATATGCTATATTTGAATTAAGTGAATTAAAAAGTAATAAATTATAATTAAATGTTAAAATATGAGTATTATTATAATAACTAAAAACTAATAATAAAATTGATACTAACATTATCAAACCAGATATTTGGGAATATATAAAAAATTTATTAGCAGCATTTATAGAACTTGTTTTATCTTTTTTGTTATTTCCCCATAGTGCAATTAAAAAATACATTGGAACTAATATAATTTCCCAAAAAAAGAAAAATAAAAATAAATCAAAAGCAATAAAAATTCCTATCACTCCAGTCAGAACTAACATCAAATTAAAATAAAAAAATCCTTCATTTTCTTTAATTTCATTCCATGCACATAAAATAGAAATAATTCCTAAAAATAAAGTTAAAAACAACATAATCATTGAAAAGCCATCAATCGCTAAATGAAATTCAATTCCAAACCTAGGTATCCAAGGTAATATTAACTGATAATTCCAATTAGGATAATGATCTATTTGATATATATAAAAATTTCCAAAAAACCATATTTTAATAGCAATGAAAATTGTAAATATTATACTTACTATCGCAATATAACGAGGAATATATTTATTTAATTTAAAAGACAAAAAGGAAATAATACTACTAAAAAATGGAATGATAACTAATAAAGAAAGCAACATCAGATATATATTCCTATGATTTATAAAACTATTCAATTAAAAATTTTATATAATTAACAAATTAAATTTTTTATAAAAATAAAATTAATGCAAAAATTAAATTAACACCTAATAGCATTGATGCTATATACCATTTTATATTTCCGTTAACCGTTTTTAATAAAGTCAAATTAAAATTTTTTGTAATATTAATAAAAAAAATATTAATTTTATTAAATGGATCAGAAAATAAAACATTAGAAATAGATAAATATAAATCAACAAAAAACAAATTATATAATGAATCAAAATACCATCCATTTAATAAAAAATAATGTATAGATCGAAAAATTTTTAATTTTAATATTTTAATAATAAAATCTGTATTCTTTACCCAAAAATAATATGCAAGCCCAATTCCTAAAAAAGATATAAAACTAGATATAATTTCAAATAAAAGTTTTTTATTTATAGAATGTTCAAACACAGGGAATATACAAGATAATGAAGGTATAATATATATACCAAGTACACTAGAAAGCCCTAATAGAATTAACAATGGAAGATTATGTGTTAATCTTTTCTTATATAAAAAATTAGAAAAACTACACTTATAAAATAAAACAAAAATCATTCTAAATGTATAAATAGATGTTAATAATGAACCAAATAAACCAAATAAAAATAAATTAAGATGACCACTTTCTAAAACACTAAATAAAATATTACCTTTACTATAAAAACCAGCTGTAATTAATGGAAATGAAATTAAAGATGCTCCTCCAAAAATAAAACTAATATATAAAACGGGACATTTTATATTTATTTTAGACATTTTAAATATATTTTTTTCATTTTTACAAAAAATGATTAAAGAACCAGCGGACAAAAATAACAATGCTTTAAAAATAGCATGTATTATTAAATGTGTAATTGCAGCAGACCATGCTTTTACACCTAATGCTAAAAACATATATCCTATTTGACTCATAGTAGAATATGCAAGAATGCGTTTTATATCTGTTTGAACTAATGCAGAAAAACTAGAAAATAATATTGTTAAAATACCAATAAAACTTACAAGATATAATATATTTGGAGCTAATAAAAATAAAAAATGTGTTCTACCTATTAAGTAAACACCTGCTGTTACCATAGTTGCAGCATGAATTAAAGCTGAAACAGGAGTTGGACCCACCATAGCATCTGATAACCAAGTTTGCAATGGAAATTGAGCTGATTTACCAATTACACCAATTAATAAAAAAAATGTTATAAAGTTTATACTGGAACTATCTATATAAATAAAATTTGATAAAAAGTGAATTTTTTGAAAAGTAAATGTTCCATATTTTTGATATATTAAAAACATTGAAATTATTAAAAATATATCTGAAATTCGTGTTAAAATAAAAGCTTTTAAAGCACATTTATTATTATTAATATTTTTATAATAAAATCCTATTAGTAAATAGGAACAAACACTTACACCTTCCCATCCAATGTACATTAATATAAAATTATCTGCTAATACTAATAAAGACATGCTTGCTATAAATAAATTAGTATACGCAAAAAAACGTGAATATCCTTCTTGATTTTGCATATACCAAACAGAAAAAATATGTATTAACAACCCTACTCCTGTAATCACTCCTAACATACTTAAAGATAATCCATCTAAAATTAAGTTACAATCTATTCTAAACGTACCAATAGCCATCCAACACCATAACCTTTGGATCCAAAATTGAAAAGAATGATTAATAAAAATTATGCTATAAAAAAGAGTAATAAGAAAAGAAAAAAATATCGAAAATACTCCTATAATAGATATTTTTACTTTAGAAAGTGTTCCTTGTGTAATAGATAAAATAAAGAAACTAATTAATGGAAATAAAATTATCAAAAAAATAATATTCATCCACTCATCTCACTTAACACATTAATATTTAATGTTTTTTTATTTCTATATAATTGTAATAATAAAGCTAATGCTATACTAGCTTCAGAAGCAGCTAATGTAATAGCAAGTATATACATTATTTGACCATCTGGTTGTTTCCAATATGTACTAACTACAACTAATGCTAACGCAACAGCATTCATCATTATTTCTAAACTAATCAATATAAATAGTACATTACGACGAACGATAAGAGATGTTAAACCTAAAATAAATAATATTAATGATAAAAACAAACCATGAAACAAAGAAATCATCAATCGTTATCCTTGAAAAATTAAGAAGTTATGATTATTTTTTTTGAGTTATTTTTTTTTCAGTACCAATATGAAAAACTACAACTAAAGCAGATAACAAAAGAAACGAAGCAAGTTCAACTAATAATAAATAAGGACCAAATAAACTAATGCCTATAATTTTAGTATTCATTAAAAAAAAGTCTATTTTTTTATCTCTTAGAAAAAAAATAACATATGTCATTGATAAAAACAAAACCAACGTTAAACAACTTGGTGTAACCCAAAAAATAGGATGTAAATATTTTTTTTCTTGCATATCATCTTTTTTACCAAGATTTAACATCATAATAACAAAAACAAATAAAACTATAATTGCTCCTGCATATATAATTACCTCAATAGCACCTGCAAAAAAAGCGCCAATTGTAAAAAAAATACCTGATATTGATAAAATAGAAATTATTAAATATAGTAAAGAATAAACTGCGTTTTTTTGAATAATGACTAAAAAAGTAGAAATTATAGCTATACAAGAACATATATAAAAAGCGAAATTCATTTAATAATATCCTATGGCAACAAAGTCTTAACATTAATAGGTGATGATTCTATATCTAATTCACCTGTCTTTTTACCACTAATAAGTGCACCTGAAAAATGATAAAAATTATAATCAGGATATTTTCCAGGACCAGAAATTAATAAATCTTTTTTTTCATAAACTAAATTATACCTTTTAAAGTCTGATAATTCAAAGTCTGAAGTTAATTGAATTGCAGCAGTAGGACAAGCTTCCTCACATAAACCGCAAAAAATACAACGAGAAAAATTAATTCTAAAAAATTCAGGATACCAACGACCACCTACTTTTTCGGATTTTTGTAAAGAAATACAATCAACCGGACAAACTACTGCACATAAGTTACATGCAACACAACGCTCGTCTCCATTTAAATTTCTTGTTAATATAACACGACCACGATATCTAGGCGGTAAATAAACTTTTTCTTCTGGATATAACTTAGTTTCAGATTTAGAAAATATATTTATAAAAATCATCCAAATACTTCTTATTTGCGTAAAAAATCCAATAATGATTTTTTTTAAGTTCATAAATAAAATCTCTTTTAATAAAGTTTAAATCAATATAAAAAAAGCTGTTATAAGCAAGTTTAATAAGGTCAGAGGTAGACATATTTTCCATCCAAAAGATAATATCTGATCATATCTAGGTCTTGGCAAGGATGCTCGAATTAAAATAAATAGAATAATAAAAAACATCATTTTTAAGAAAAACCAAAAAAAACTGGGTCTTCCGAAACCAAAACAACCACCAAAAAACATTACTGTTATTAATGATGAAATTGTAACAATTGAAATATATTCTCCAATAAAAAAAAATCCAAATTTCATACCAGAATATTCAATATGATAACCATCAGCCAATTCTTGTTCAGACTCGGGTTGATCAAAAGGATGTCTATGACAAACAGCCAATCCAGCTATAAAAAAAGATAAAAAACCAAAAAATTGAGGTATAATATTCCAAATTTCTTTTTGATTATTTACAATATCAATTATTGAAAATGAACCTGATTTTGCAACAACTCCCATTAACGACAAACCTAAAAACACTTCATAACTTAAAGTTTGAGCAGAAGCTCGAATAGCTCCTAATAAAGCATATTTATTGTTACTGGACCAACCTGCAAATAATATTGCATAAACAGATAAACCTGCCATCATTAAAAAAAATAAAACTCCTATATTTAAGTTAATTATTGGATTATTTGGAATAAATGGAATGATTGGAATTACAAATAATAAAGAAATAAAAGATATAATTGGAGATAAAATAAAAATAAATTTTTTACTAAATTTTGGAACCCAGTCTTCTTTAAATAAAATTTTAATCATATCTGCACACAGTTGTAAACTACCAAAATAACCAACTCGATTAGGACCATGTCTATTTTGAAAAAATGCTAATAGTCGACGTTCAAAAATACTTAACATTGCTGAAAAAAATACAACCAAAACAACAAATGATGTGATTCTAAAAAATCCTAAAAATATTTCCAATATATCTATTCCCAAGTATTTCATTTAATAAATTCTCTTATATATTTAATTTCTTTCCCAACTAGAGCAATAGGAAAGCCTTTTCTTCCTATAGGTAATCCAATTTGTTTTCTATTCAAATTCTTAGATAATCTTATATTTAAACGAAAATTTTTATTTAAACAATGAAACTCAATTATAGAATGTTTTTTTAAACCTATTTCTAACGCATCTAATTTATTTATCAAAACATATGGTATAACTATGTTATCTTGAATAATAGATGAATATTGTGTTAATTCTTCATTCCCAAAAATATGGTAATATGGGATTACATACCAATTTCTTTTTTTAATATTACTTTTAAAATTTAGATAAATATCTTTAACTTTTCTATTATCTTTAAATAAATGAACACCTGAATCTCCCGCTACTGATTTTTTCCCAACTTCTATTTGAAATTTATTCCATGCTTGTGGTGAATTCCATCCAGGAAACCAAGCAAATGGAATATATGAAAAAGATTTATTAGGTTGATTAAAACCTTCCATAGAAAAAGAAAACATAGTATTAATATCATTAGGTTGAGAAATTTCATGAATATTAATATGAGATTGTAAAGCAGTTCTACCACTATAACGATTAGGAGAGCGAGCAATCTTTTGATTATTGATTCGGAAATTCGCACTTGGTAAAGATATTTTTATCTTTTTAAAAATAGGATACTTATTACTATACGAAACAATCACATCATCTAAATTAAACCAAGATATTTCTTGATTTAAAAATTTACATTGAATGAAATGTAACCATTTCCAACTTTCATAAAGACAGTTTTTTTGATTTAAAAACATTGGATCATAAACTTGAAAAAAACGTTGTGCTCTACCTTCAAAATTAATTACTGTACCAGAACTTTCTGAAAAATTAACACAAGGTAAATTCAATGTAGAATTTTTATAAGTGTCAGTATATTGATGATCTATTGATAAAATATTATTTTTATTTTTTAAAAAAACATCACAATCGTATTTAGACAGATAACGATATAAATCGTATTCCATACATATAATTGCATCTACTTCTTTTTTACTTAATCGTTGGCATACTTCTTCTATAGAAATTCCACCAATTAATCCCAATCCTAACGTATTTGAACAAGATGTTAAAAAAGTAAGAGCAACATGATTGGTCTTTTTCTTCTTAATAGATATAGATAAATTAATAGCGGTCTTTATAATTGATGTACTAAATGAATGCATACCAGAAATAATTAGTACTTTTTTTGCATGCAGTAATTTTTTTGAGATAAAATTAGCTTTTTCAAGTAAAAATGGACTTAAATCTTCGATAGCTGGTAAGAGAGGATCTAAATTATGAGCAATTGCAGAACCGAATTTTGATTGATCATTAGTTGATGCAAAATAAGACCAATCAGAAATATCATCTAATTTAGTTTCGTGTGTATGAGTAATATATAAAGAATTTTTATAATTTTCTGAAATATTAGATACAACTGTAGCATTCCATCGAGGTATTCCGTTTAATTCAGCTATATCTTTAGCTTTATTTTTAATAGCTTGACGTACTGCTAATGCAACACGAGGTGACGTTTGTGTTAAATCTTCTCCAAGAATTAAAATAACGTCATAACTTTCAATTTCTTTTAAAGATGGAATATATAAATCGTTATTTTTAAGAACATTTAAAATTAATTTTAAACAAGCGTCTTCCTTAAGAGACATTCCATGAGAAAAATTATTTTCTCCGACTAATTCTTGTAATGCAAAATTGTTTTCTATGCTAGTACGTGCAGAACCAATACCAATTATATGTTTATAACGTTGAAAAAAATTTACCCCTTCTTCTATTGCTTCAGTAAAACTTAATATTTTTAAATTTCCATGAAATACATGAGAAGGATTTTTAGGACGTTTATTTAAATAATTATGTGAATATCCAAAACGCCCTAAATCACAAATGAAATAATGATTTATATTTTGATGATATCTATTTTCTATACGACGTATTTCACCATGTCGTTCACCTATACTAATATTACAACCTATACTACAACTTTGACATATACTAGGAGCATATTGCATATCCCATTTTCGATTGTATTGTTTAGAATGTGTTTTATCAGTAAAAACTCCAGTAGGACATATTTCAATTAAGTTACCTGAATGCTCATTTTCTAAAATTCCATCTTCTGTTCGACCAAAGTAAATATTATTATTAGCACCATAAACATTTAAATCAGTCCCACCTGCATAATCTTTATAGTATCGAACACAACGATAACATCCAATACAACGATTCATTTCATGTTTAATAAAAGAACCTAAATATTGATTTTTATGTGTTCTTTTTGAAAATCGATAATTTCGAGTATGATGTTTATTCATCACTGTCATATCTTGTAAATGACAATTACCACCTTCCTCACATACAGGACAGTCATGTGGATGATTTGTTAACAATAACTCTACTATACTTCTTCTAAATGATTCTGATATATTATCATTAGTTGATATAATAGTTCCATCTATTACAGGTGTCATACAAGACATAATAAGTCGTCCTTGAGAATCTGAAAAACTATTATACTGAGTTACAGCACATTGTCGACAAGCTCCTACACTTCCTAACTTAGGATGCCAACAAAAATAAGGAATATCCAATCCAATTGAAAGACACACCTGTAGTAAATTATCAGATTTATTTACATAATATTCTTTATTATTTATATAAATTTTAAACATAATAGAAAATTCCAGAACTTTTTTAAGAATAAATTTATATTTAAAAATTAAAATTTTAAGTTAAATTTATTAGATTGAATCCCAGTAATATTTTTATTTAAATTTGTTTTGTTTATACTAATTCCATCTTCAAATTCTGAACGAAAATATTTTATAGCACTTTGCAATGGTTCAATTGCCCCAGGCGCATGAGCACAAAACGTTTTTCCTGGGCTTAGAGAAATACACAATTGTTCTAAAATTTTTATATCATTACTTTGGCCATCTTTATTTTTTAAACTACGTAATATTTTGACAACCCAAGGTAAACCATCTCTACAAGGTGTACATAAACCACATGATTCACGAGCGAAAAACTTTTCTATATTATATACAAGTGATACCATATTAATTTCATTATCAACAGCCATAGCAAGTGCAGTTCCTAAACGACTACCTGCTTTTGAAATAGTAGTAAAATCCATAGATAAATCTAAGTGTTTTGGCGTAAGAAAATCAGTACCCGCACCTCCTGGTTGCCACGCTTTTAAAGATAAACCTGATCGCATTCCAAGTGCATAATCTTCTAATATTTCACGTGCAGTTATACCAAATGGTAATTCCCAAACACCAGGGTTATTCACTTTTCCTGAAAAACCCATTAACTTTGTACCAGTATCAGAACTTTTAGATAAATTTTTATACCAATTAGAGCCATTTAATATAATAGATGGAACATTAGATAAAGTTTCAACATTATTAACACAAGTGGGCTTTCCCCATAGTCCAAAAGTTGCAGGAAATGGAGGCTTAAATCTAGGATTTGCTCTTCGACCTTCTAATGAATTAATTAAAGCTGTTTCTTCACCACAAATATAACGACCAGCTCCAGTATGTAAAAATAAATCAAAATTAAATCCGCTATTTAAAATATTTAAACCAATATAACCAGAATTAATTGCTTCCTGTATAGATTTTTTTAAAACATATTCTCCTTTAATATATTCTCCTCTTAAAAAAATATAACCACGAGTAGCTTGTATCGCAAAAGCTGATAATAATATTCCTTCAATCAATTGATGAGGAAGCTGCTCTATTAATAACCTATCCTTATAAGTACCTGGTTCCATCTCATCTGCATTACATAATAAGTAACGATGTTCTTTATTATTAATTTTTTCTGGCATTAAACTCCATTTTAAACCTGTTGAGAAACCTGCTCCTCCTCTTCCTTTTAAACCTGATTCTTTAACTAGATTAATAGCATCTTTTGGAGTTATTTGATGTAATGCTTTCTTAAAAGCAGAATAACCATTTTTATTAGAATATTCTTCAATCCAAACAGTTTTTTTATCATCACGCATTCTCCATGTTAATGGATGAGTTTCTTCCATACGAACAATTTTTTTATTCATTTATATGATTCCAGTAAATTTAGTACAGATTCTGGAGTTAATTTAGAATGTAGATCCTCATTGATCATAATAGTTGGACTGTGATCACAGTTTCCTAAACAACAAATTGGTAATAATGTAAATCTTTTATCTATAGTAGTATGACCTGTTTGAATCGATAAATGTTTTTCTAGTACTTTTTTAATTTTTTGATAGCCTGTTAAATAACAAACTACGCTATCACAATAACGAATTATATTCCGTCCTACAGGTTGACGATAGATTTGACTATAAAAAGTTGCTATACTTTCTACATCACTGGCACTAATATTAAGTATTTTAGAAATTTCAACAATAGCTTGATTAGAAACCCATCCACGTTGTTTCTGAACAATTTTTAAGGCTTCTATAGCAATTGCTCTATAACTTTCATAATGCTTTTTTTGATTTTCTATTTCATTAATTTCGAAGGAACTTAATACAAATTTTGTAGAAATTTCTCTTAATTTTCTTTTTTTTTATCCATGATTATCTATCCACGTCTGACATAACAAAATCTATGCTTCCTAAATATACAATTAAATCTGATATTAAACTTCCACGAATCACTGAAGGTATTTGTTGTAAATGTGGAAAACTAGGCGTACGTATTCTCGTTCTATAACTCATAGTACCACCATCACTAATTAAATAATAACTATTAATACCTTTAGTTGCTTCAATCATTTGAAAACTTTCATTCGCCGGAATGACAGGACCCCATGAAACTTGTAAAAAATGAGTAATCATACTATCAATGTCTTTTAAAACATTTTCTTTGGGAGGTGGAGTTGTTAGTGGATGTTCTGCTTTAAAAGGACCTTCTGGCATGTTATTTAAACATTGCTTTAAAATTGAAAGACTTTGATAAACTTCTTCTACTTTGATCATTACTCTAGAGTAACAATCACTTATTCCACTACCAATAGGCACTTCAAAAGTATAGTTTTGATATCCAGAATAAGGTCTCCATTTTCTTACATCAAAATCTAAACCAGTCGCACGTAAACCAGCACCTGTTACACCCCACTTCAAAGCTTCTTTTTGAGAGTATTTAGCAATACCTTTAGATCGACTAATTAAAATAGTATTTTTTAAAGCTACATCTGTATAATATTTTAATCTTTTTGGCATCCATTCGAGAAAATTCTTTAATAATATATTCCATCCTTTTGGCAGATCATGGGCTACACCACCAATACGAAACCAAGCAGGATGCATTCTTGCCCCAGTTATTGCTTCAATTATATCATAAATTTTTTGACGATCTGTAAAAGCAAAAAAAACAGGTGTCATACATCCTACATCTTGAATAAACGTTGAAATATATAATAAATGACTATTAATTCGAAATAACTCTGATAACATGACTCGAATAACTTCTACTTTTTCTGGAACGGAAATATCAGCTAATTTTTCTACTGCTAATACATACGGCATTTCATTAACACAACCACCTAAATATTCAATTCGGTCTGTATATGGAATATAACTATGCCATGATTGACGTTCTGCCATTTTTTCCGCACCCCGATGGTGATATCCTATATCAGGTACGCAATCAACAATATTCTCACCATCTAATTGCAAAATAATTCTAAAAGCACCATGAGCAGAAGGATGATTCGGACCTAAATTTAGAAACATAAAATCTACATTATCGTTTTTTCTTTTCATCCCCCATAATTCAGGTTTAAACTTTAAACTTTCCATTTCTAAATCTTCTTTCTCGTCATTTAAGAAAAAAGCTTGAAACTCAGTAGCTCTAGCTGGAAAGTCTTTTCTTAACGGATGTCCTGTCCATGTATTTGGCATAATAATACGAGTTAAATTTGAATGATTTTTAAAAATAATACCAAACATTTCCCATGTTTCTCGTTCGTACCAATTTGCATTAGGAAACAAGGTAGTGCATGTAGATAAAATTAAATCATTTTCTAATAAAGGTACTTTGATCATAAAATCAATATTATATTTAATAGAGATTAAATGATAAAAAACTGAAAAATCAGCTGGAGGAAGATCTTCTCTATGCAATCGAAAACGTTCATCAACACCATGTAAATCAAAAAGCATATTGTAAGAATAAGATGAATTAAATAAAAATTTAATAACTTGTAATAAAAAAGTTTTATTTAACCAAATGATCGGAAAACCTATTTTAGTTTTTTGAATAATACAAAAATCTTCACCAAAGATATCAAATAATTCCTTAAAAACTAAATCATTTAGATTATCTTTATTAGTATTTTCACTTAAAAAACTACTTTTATTTACAATTTCATCTATCATGGATTTCTCATTATGATTGATTTTTAAAGCTTAAATATTTTTTTAAATTTTTATTATCTTTAAATAAGATATTATTTTTCATAAAAAATTAAATTTTTTCTGCTGTTGGAAGGTTAACAATTGAAATTCTTTTGCTTCTTTTTTTTTCTTTTTCTGATAATAATTGTTTTCTATATATACCTTGCTCGCCAACAACCCAAGACAATGGTCTTCTTTCTTCATGAATTGAATTTTGAAGAAGTCTTAAAGCATGTATATATGCTTCGGGCCTAGGTGGACAACCAGGAATATAAATATCTACTGGTAAAAATTTATCTACCCCTTGAACAACAGAATAAATATCATACATTCCACCTGAATTAGCACATGCACCCATGGAAATAACCCATTTAGGTTCTAACATTTGATCATATAATCTTTGAATAATAGGAGCCATTTTAACAAATGGTGTACCTGCAATTACCATGACATCAGCTTGTCTTGGAGAAGCTCTTAAGACTTCAGATCCAAAACGAGCTACATCATGTACAGAAGTAAAAGCAGTCACCATTTCCACATAACAACAAGATAACCCAAAATTATAAGGCCAAAGAGAATTTTTTCGACCCCAATTAACTAACTTATGAAGTAACTGATGAACTTTTCCTATAAAAATATTTTTTTTTAAATAACTTTCTACAGGATCTTCAACAAGATTAGTTTCTTCTTTTGGATATTTTTTATTAGAATGTTTTGTTTCTGCTCGAGTCAAAGTATAATGCATTTTACGTTTCATTAAATTATATCCTAAATATAATGAATTTAAATATTTTATTTATGTACCCAATTTAATGCTTTAATGCGAATTAAATAAAATAATGACAATAAAAGAAACAAAATAAAAATAAAAGCTTCAATAAACCCTTTCCAAGCAGTTTCAATTATACTAACAGACCATACATACAGATAAAGAGATTCAACATCAAATATTACAAAAAACATGGCAACCAAATAAAACTTAATAGAAAAATGCAAAGAAGTATCTCCAACTGGATCAATACCTGATTCAAAAGGAGTATGTTTGTATCTTGATAATGATTTTCCTCCTAAAACTGAACTTGCAAATAACATAAAAAAACAAAAAATCAATGAAACAGAAATAAAACATAAAAAAGACAAACATTCGCCGATATCAAATGTATTTAATACAAACATAAAATCACCTCAAAATCCATTTTACACAAATAAAGTAAATAAATATTATAAATATTTTATAATTTTATTTTTTTTAAATGAATAAAAAATTTAATATACATGAAAAATATAAAATAATAAATTATGTTTCGTAAGGAAAGTTATATTCTATTTAAACCAATTTAAAAATTCATTTTTTTTAGACTTAGACCTTGATGACTAAAAAAAAGACCCCATCTAATAATCAAAACACTGATAGATAATTATGAAATACAATCCTATGTTGCTAATCAAAGCCAAAAAAATAGCTACATAAGGGTTGAAAACCCAATTTTTTAAAAAGGAGAATACAATGGGTAAAATTATTGGTATTGACTTGGGAACAACCAACTCTTGTGTTGCTATTATGGATGGCAATAAACCTCGTGTTTTGGAGAATGCAGAAGGAGATCGTACTACACCTTCAATTATTGCATATACTCAAGAAGGCGAAGTTTTAGTGGGCCAACCTGCTAAACGTCAAGCTATCACAAATCCGAAAAATACTTTATTTGCTATAAAACGTTTAATTGGTAGAAAATTTAAAGATGAAGAAGTTCAGCGTGATATAAAAATCATGCCATATAATATAATTAATTCTGAGAATGGAGATGCTTGGATTGATGTAAAAAGAAAAAAAATGGCTCCTCCTCAAATTTCTGCTGAAGTTTTAAAAAAAATGAAAAAAACTGCAGAAGATTATTTAGGAGAATCAATAAAAGAAGCAGTTATTACAGTACCTGCTTATTTTAATGATGCTCAACGACAAGCAACTAAAGATGCAGGTAGAATCGCTGGTTTAGAAGTAAAAAGAATTATAAATGAACCAACAGCTGCGGCACTTGCATATGGTTTAGATAAAGGCCAAGGGAACCGGACTATAGCTGTTTATGACTTAGGTGGGGGGACTTTCGATATATCAATTATTGAAATAGATGATGTGGACAAAGAAAAAACATTTGAAGTACTTGCAACAAATGGAGACACCCATCTTGGAGGTGAAGATTTTGATAGTAGGTTGATTAATTATTTAGTAAATGAATTTAAAAAAGAACAAGGTATTGATTTACGAAACGATTCGTTAGCTATGCAACGCTTAAAAGAATCTGCAGAAAAAGCTAAAATTGAACTATCATCAGCACAACAAACAGATGTAAATTTACCATATATTACTGCAGACTCTAACGGTCCAAAACATTTAAATATTAAAGTAACCCGTTCAAAACTCGAATCTTTAGTTGAAGATTTAGTATTAAGATCAATTGAACCACTTAAAGTAGCACTAAAAGATGCAGGATTATCAATTTCAGACATTAATGATATAATATTAGTAGGTGGTCAAACAAGAATGCCTATGGTTCAATCTAAAGTAGCAGATTTTTTTGGAAAAGAACCTAGAAAAGATGTAAATCCAGATGAAGCAGTTGCAGTTGGAGCAGCAGTCCAAGGAGGAGTTCTTTCAGGTGATGTTAAAGATGTTTTATTACTCGATGTCACTCCATTATCATTGGGAATTGAAACTATGGGTGGTATAATGACTGCACTTATTAGTAAAAATACTACAATTCCTACTAAACATAGCCAAGTTTTTTCAACAGCAGAAGATAATCAATCAGCAGTAACAATACATGTACTACAAGGTGAAAGAAAAAGATCATTAGATAATAAGTCCTTAGGACAATTTAATTTAGATGGAATCGAACCTGCTCCTAGAGGAACAGCACAAATCGAAGTAACATTCGACATTGATTCTGATGGAATTTTACATGTTTCAGCAAAAGATAAAAAAACAGGAAAAGAACAAAAAATTACAATTAAAGCTTCTTCTGGACTAAATGAATCAGAAATTAAAAAAATGATAAATGATGCAGAAGCAAATTCCGAAGCAGATCGTAAATTTGAAGAATTAATTCAAATACGAAATCAAGGTGATCAATTAATTCATAGTACAAAAAAACAACTAGATGAAAATAAAACAAAAATTGAAATTCAAGATCAAGAACAAATAAAATCAGCTTTAAATGATTTAGAACAATCATTAAAGGGAGAAAATAAGTCTGAAATTGAAAAAAATATACAAAATCTTTTAAAAATTTCATCTAAACTAACAGAAGTTCATCAAAAAACAACAGAAAATGATCTCAAAAACGAAAATAAATCTGCTTCATCAAAACAAGATGAAAATGTTGTAGATGCAGAGTTTGAAGAAATAAAGGATCCTAAAAAATAATTATTCAATTAAAAACAGTTATAATAGCCTGAAAACTAGCACGGGCGTAGAATTTTTCTACGCCCGTGTAATTATTTTAAAAGTAGGAAGAGTAATAATGGGAAAAAAAGATTACTATCAAATTTTAGGAGTCTCAAAATCAGCTGAAGAACGTGAGATTAAAAAAGCTTATAAAAGACTAGCAATGAAATATCATCCTGATAGAAATCAAGGTGATAAAAATGCTGAAAATACATTTAAAGAAATTAAAGAAGCTTATGAAATTTTGATCAATGAAGAAAAAAGAAATGCATATGATCAATATGGACATGCAGCTTTTGAAAACGGTCATAATCAAAATACTACTTACAGCACTTTTACTAATTCTACAGATTTTGGTGATATTTTTGGAGATGTTTTTGGTGATATTTTTGGAGGCAATAGAAATCAAAGAGTAAAAAAAGGTGCTGACTTATGTTATAACATGGAAGTTTCTTTAGAAGAAGCAGTAAAGGGAACAACAAAAGAAATACGAATTCCTGCATTTCAAAAATGTCAAATTTGTTATGGAACTGGAGCTAAAAAAGGTACCAAACCTCGAAATTGTTCCACTTGTCAAGGTAGAGGTCAAATTCACATAAGAAAAGGATTTTTTACAGTCCAGCAATCTTGCCATGTATGTAATGAAAAAGGAACTGTAATTAAAGACCCATGTCGTACTTGTCAAGGTCAAGGAAGAATTAAAACCAATAAAACATTATCAGTAAAAATTCCACCTGGTGTTGATACCAATAATCGCATTCGACTAAATAATGAAGGAGAAGCTGGAACAAACGGTGCTCCATCAGGAGATCTTTATGTTCAAATTAAGGTCAATAAACATCCTATATTTGAACGCGAAGAAAATAATCTTTATTGTGAAGTTCCAATAAATTTTACTATGGCTGCATTGGGAGGTGAAATTGAAGTTCCTACACTAGATGGACGAGTTAAATTAAAAATACCATCTGAAACACAATCAGGAAAGCTTTTTCGTATTCGAGGAAGGGGTGTAAAATCTGTACAAAATAGAAATCAAGGTGACTTATTATGCCGAGTCGTAGTAGAAACACCAATTAATCTTAATGAACAACAAAAATACCTTTTAAATGAACTAGAAAAAAGTTTTAATGGATTTAGAGGTGAAAAAAATACACCTCGTTCAAAAAGATTTTTTGATGGAGTAAAAAGATTTTTCGATGATTTAACAAAATAAAATATTATAAAGTATTGCTTCTTAATAAAATTAGAGGCAATACTATTATAAAAAATCTAATTTTAATTTAATTTTTTAATTTGTAATGATAAAATAGATTTATGTCGTGATGCTTTGTTCTTATGTATTAAACCTTTAGTTGCATATTTATCAATAATAGGTTGCATATTTTTAAAAGCATCTTCTGCGTTTTTTTTATCCCCAGAACAAATAGCTAAACGAACTTTTTTTATAAAAGTTCGAACTTTTGAACGTTGACTCGTATTGTTTTTACGACGTTGTTCTGATGCTATAGAATCTTTTTTAGATGATTTAATATTTGCCAATTTTAACTCCTTAAAATTATATTATTTATTAAACATAATACAAGAAATAATACAAATTAATAAATTATATTGATATTATATATCAAAAAATTATTAAACAGTTATTATATAAATATAAATTCTATGATAAATTTTATGATATATTTATTTAATCAGGTTAATTCAATCATGAGGATTATACGAGGTATTCATAATCTAAAAAAAATAAATTCTAATTCAGTTGTAAGTATTGGAAATTTTGATGGAGTACATTTAGGTCATCAAAAATTAATTTCCACAGTATATAATATAGGTAAAGAAAATAATTTACCAACAATAATAATTTTATTTGAACCCCAACCATTAGAATTTTTTAATAATCAAAACCCTCCTAAAAGAATTACAAAATTTCGTGAAAAAATAAAGTATATTCAATTATATAAAATTGATATTGTTTTATGTATTCAATTTAATAGCTTTTTTTCAAATCTTAGTGCAGAAGAATTTATTATACAAATATTAATTAACAAATTAAATGTAAAATTTATTATAATTGGACAAGACTTTAAATTTGGAGCTAAAAGAAACGGAAATATTCCACTTTTAAAAAAAATTAGTAAAAAATACAAATTTAATGTTATTGCAGTTAAATCATTATATAAAAATAATATTAAAATTAGCAGCACTAATATTAGAAAATATTTATTAGAAAATAATATTAAATTAGCTCAACTATTACTTGGTAGACCATTTAGTATTATTGGTCGTGTTGTTTACGGCAATCAAATAGGAAGAACGTTAGGTTATCCAACGGCTAATATAAAATTATATAATAATATTCCTATAAATAATGGAGTATATGCAGTTAAGATTAATTATAAAAAAAAATATTTAGGGATATGCAACATAGGAATAAAACCTAGTTATATTCATATACCAAAAAATAAAATTCTTGAAGTTCATATATTTAATACAAATATTAATTTATATAACAAAAAAATAGAAATTTTAATATATAAAAAAATAAGAAACGAATATTTTTTTTCATCAACACAAAAATTAAAAAACCAGATTGCCAAAGATATTAAAGCTGTTACAAAATATTTTGATATCTTTGATGATGAACTTAAAAATAAAAGATAAAATTATGCATGATTATAAAAAAACTTTAAACTTACCTAAAACAAAATTTTCTATGCGAGCTAATTTAACTCAAAAAGAACCGCAAATATTAAAAAATTGGTATGAAAACGATATTTATCAAAAAATTAGAAAAAATAAAGAAAAGAAAAAAATTTTTTTTCTGCATGACGGACCTCCATATGCAAATGGAAATATTCATATTGGACACGCAGTTAATAAAATCTTAAAAGATATAATAATTAAATCAAAAAATTTATCTGGCTTTGATGCTCCATATATACCGTCATGGGATTGTCATGGATTACCTATCGAACAAAAAGTTGAAGAAAAACTAGGAATATATACAAAAACAATAAAAACTTCAAAATTTCAAGAAAAATGTAGAAAATATGCAAAAAATCAAGTAAAAAAACAAAAACAAGACTTCATTAGATTAGGAGTGATTGGAGATTGGGAAAATGCTCATCTTACAATGGATTATAAAAATGAAGCAAATATAATAAAAACACTTTATAAAATTATTGAAAAACAACACTTATACAGAGATTTTAAACCCATACACTGGTGTTTAAAATGCGAATCATCTTTATCTGATGCAGAAATTGAATACTTTGATAAAAAATCAGATGCAATTTTTGTTGCGATTAAAAGTAATGATAAAAAGTTAAAAAAAATATTTAATGCTTATATACTAAATAATAAAGAAACATATTTACCTATTTGGACTACTACTCCGTGGACACTTCCATCAAGCAAAGCTATTACAGTGCATCCGGATTTTCAATATGATTTAATTGAAACTGAAATATATAATTTAATTCTAGCTAAAGAACTCGTAAAAAACACACTAGATAGTTTAAAAATAAAAAATTGGAAGCATTTAATTTCGATTCAAGGAAAGCAATTAGAAGGAATAAAATTTTTTCACCCATTTTTAAAAAATATTTCATTACCTGTAATATTAGGAAAACATGTAACTCTTGATACAGGTACAGGAGCCGTTCATACATCACCAGATCATGGACAAGATGATTATACTGTTTGTCAAAAATATAATATAAATACAATAAATTTAATTGATTATAAAGGTGATTTTAAAAAAAATACACATCCAAATTTAGACGGCATTAATGTTTTTAAATCCAACGAAATAGTCATTCAATTATTAATTGATCATCATTGTTTATTACATCGTGAATCTTTAAATCATAGTTATCCACATTGTTGGAGACATAAAACTCCTATTATATTTCGAGCTACTCCACAATGGTTTATTGATATGAATAAAAATAATTTTCGTTTTAATACTATTAAAGAAATTCAAAAAGTTTTATGGATTCCAAAATGGGGAAAATTTAGAATAAAAGAAATGATAAAAAAAAGACCTGATTGGTGTATTTCAAGACAAAGAAAATGGGGTGTTCCAATGTCTATTTTCATACATAAAAAAACAGGTAAAATACATCCTCAAAACTCTGTAATAATTAAAAAAATAATTAAAAAAATTGAATTAGAAGGTATTAAAGTATGGTGGAATATTAATTTAAAAGAAATATTAGGTGAAGAATACGATCTATATGATCAAACTTTTGATATATTAGATGTTTGGTTTGATTCAGGAAGTACTCATACTTCAATACAATATAAAAATAAAAAAAATAAAAAAAATTATGCAGATATGTTTCTAGAAGGTTCTGATCAGCATAGAGGTTGGTTTATGTCGTCATTGATGATATCAATGCTAATTAACCAAAAAGCACCTTATTCAGAAGTTTTAACACATGGATTTGTAGTCGATGGAAAAGGACAAAAAATGTCTAAATCGATAGGTAATACTATTAGTCCTAACGATATAATTAACACATTAGGTGCAGATGTTTTAAGACTTTGGGTTGCTTCTTCAAATTACTCTAATGATATTTCTATTTCTAACGAAATTTTAAAAAGAACATCAGATGTTTATAGAAGAATAAGAAATACAGCACGTTTTATGCTAGCGAATATCAATGATTTTCATCCAGATGAAAATATTATTCCCAAAGAAAAAATGATTCATTTAGATCAGTGGGCTGTTTCTCATGCGAAAATAGTACAAGAAGAAATTATTCAGCTTTATGATAAGTATAATTTTCATGGAGTAATACAACGATTAATGCATTTTTGTTCTATTGAAATGGGTTCTTTTTATCTTGATATTATCAAAGATAGACAATATACTCTACAAAAAAACAGTTTAGAACGAAGAAGTTGTCAAACAGCAATATATTATATAATACATGCACTAGTTAGATGGATATCACCTATATTATCATTCACTGCTAATGAAATATGGAATTATTTACCTGGAAAAAATTCAGACTACGTATTTACAGAAGAATGGTCTAATGAATTATTTGAATTAAATACTGATACTAAATTTAATCACCAATTTTGGAATGAATTAATATCAATTAAAAGTGAAATAAATAAATTTGTAGAAGAAGAAATAAAAAATAAAAACATAAATAATTCATTGGAAGCTTCTATTACATTATATGTGACACATGAAATAAAAGAAAAATTAAATGTTTTAGGAAACGAATTAAAATTTATATTTTTAACATCTCATGTTTTAGTAAAAAATTATGACACAGCACCAATAAATACAAAAAAAAGTGTTTCATTTTCTAAATTTAAAATGTCGTTAAAAAAAAGTAAAGAAAAAAAATGTAAAAGATGTTGGCATTATAATATTCCTATTAACTATAATAATGATGAAATTTGTACGCGTTGCATTTCTAACACTCAAGGAAATGGTGAAAAACGAATTTTTATATGAAAAAAATATATCAAAAATATATTTTAATCGTAATAGTTGTCTTAATAATAGATATTTTTTCTAAATATTGGATTTTTAATCATTTAGATTTATATGAAACAAAAAAAATTTTATCAGTACTAAATTTATTCCATGTACATAATTATGGTGTAGCTTTTAGTGCTCTATCAAGTAAAACATTATGGAATAGATTTTTTTTATCAATATTAAGTATAATTATTATATTATTAATATTTAAAGAAATTTTAAAATCAAAAAAAAGTCATAAAAAATTAGCTTTTTACTTTATTATTTCAGGAGCTATAGGAAATTTAACAGATCGTATTTACTATGGGTTTGTTATAGACTTTATTGATATACATATTAATAACTGGCATTTTGCAACATTTAATATATCTGATTGTAGTATTTTTATTGGAATAGTTATATATATAAAAAATAAATATAAAATTTAAAAATAAATCGATTATTTTTAATAATAACCTATGTTCCTTTAATAAAAATATTTTCTGGAGATTTTTATAAGTGGATGTTTTATTAGCAAATCCAAGAGGTTTTTGTGCAGGTGTTAAAAGGGCTATTTTAATAGTTGAAAACGCTTTAAAGATTTATAAAAGAACTATCTATGTTAAACATGAATTAGTACATAATCAATATGTTATAAAAAAATTACGTAAAAAAGGAGTAATTTTTGTTGAAAAAATTTCAGATATTCCAGATAATTCAATAGTAGTTTTTTCTGCTCATGGCGTTTCAAAAAAAACGAAAGAAAAAGCTATAAAAAAAAAATTAATTATTTTAAATGCAACTTGTCCATTAGTTACCAAAGTACATAAAGAAGTTTCAAAAGCAAGTGAAAAAAGTATAGAAACTATTCTTATTGGCCACAAAGGACACCCTGAAGTCATTGGAACACTAGGTCAATATAATAATGAAAATAGTAAGATACATCTTATTGAATCAATAGAAGATATAAATAAACTACCAATTAAAAAAAACAATACAAAATTAAATTTTTTCACACAAACAACATTATCTATTAAATATACTCAATCTATTATTAAATCTTTGAAAAAAAAATTTCCATATATTTCTGGACCAAAAAAAGAAGATATATGTTATGCAACAACTAACCGACAAAATGCAGTGGTTAAATTATCAAACATAACTGATATGATACTTGTAATAGGTTCTAAAAATTCTTCTAATTCTAATCGTCTTGCTGAATTAGGAAGAGAAACTGGAGTGTTTACTAAACAAATTGAATCATTTTCAGATATTAAAGAAAAATGGATAAAAAATATAAAATATATCGGCATTACAGCAGGTGCATCTGCACCAGAATTTTTAGTAAAACAAGTCGTTGAATATTTGCAAAAAATGGGTGCTAAAAAACCAAAAGAAATGTTAGGAACTAAAGAAAAAATAATTTTTAATATACCTAGATATTTAACACTTCCATCACATTTAAAAAACTATGAATAGAAAAATAACTCGTATTGCAATTACCGGAGCTTTAGGCCGAATGGGACAAATGTTAGTTAAGGAAATACAAAAGAACAAAAAAACTTGCTTAACTACAGCAGTAGTAAAAAAAAATCATCCATTAATTGATCATGATATTGGAGAAACAATTGGAATAGGAAAAATAGGAATACTTATTAAAGATACTTTAGATATAAAAAAAAATGACTTTGATGTTTTAATTGATTTTACACATCCCATTGCAACACTAGAATATTTAAAATATTGTAATATATTTAAAAAAAAAATAATTATTGGTACAACTGGATTCTCAGATTCAGAAATACAAACAATCAACTTATATTCAAAAAATATTGCTCTTTTAATATCATCAAATTTTAGTATAGGAATAAATTTACTTTGTCAATTAGTAGAGCAAACAACTCGAATTTTAGGGGATAATTCTGATATTGATATAATAGATTTTCATCACCGTAATAAAATTGATATTCCATCAGGAACTGCATTAACTATTGGCGAAAGTATATCAAAAGTCATGAAATGGGATTTAAATAAAAATTCATTATATTATCAAAAAGGACTCACAAAAATTAGAGAATTAAAAAAAATTGGATTCTCTAGTATAAGATCAGGAAATATTATTGGAAAACATTCAGTAATTTTTACAAATTCTGAAGAAGAAATTAATATTACTCATACTGCTTTTAATAGAAAATCTTTTGCTAAAGGTGCTATTCAATCAGCTCTTTGGATTATTCTAAAAGAAAAAGGATTATTTAATATGAAAGATTTTTTAAAAAATATGTTTTAAATTTTTTATTATAAACAGTGAATATACGAATTTTATATTCTTTAAAAAAATTTTTTTAAAAAAACTAAGATACATAAAATATTTATTACGATAATAGACAAAAATATTAATTTTAGTTAAAATCAATATTTAATTTTTCAAAATATTTTAATTATTATTTATAAAATTTACTCAATATTAAAAAATTTTTTGGAGGGTGTTTTGGGCCAATCAGCAGTATTAGTTTTAGAAGATGGCACTAGATTTCATGGACGTTCTATTGGAGCTACAGGAACAACTGTCGGAGAAGTTGTTTTTAACACATCAATAACTGGATACCAAGAAATAATCACTGATCCTTCTTACTCACATCAAATAGTTACACTAACACATCCTCATATTGGAAATATTGGAACAAACAAAAATGACGAAGAATCATCTAAAATTCACATAAGAGGTTTAATTATTCGAGATATGTCTCCAATATCTAGTAATTATCGTAGTGAAAAAAGTTTTTCTTCTTATTTAAAAGAAAACAATATTATTGCAATATCTGATATCGATACAAGAAAATTAACACGTATTTTACGCACAAAAGGATCTCAAAATGGATGTATTATAGAAGATAAAAAAGAAAACTACATTATAGCACATAAAAACGCAAAAAATTGTTTAAGTTTGCAAGGATTAGATTTAGCCAAAAAAGTAACTACTAAAGTCGTTTATAATTGGAATGAAAGAACATATATTATTAACAAAAAAAAACTATATTCTGAAAAAAAATTTCGATTTCATATTATTGTATATGATTTCGGTATTAAACGAAATATTTTACGTATGTTAGTAGATCGAGGGTGTTATTTAACTATAGTACCTGCTACAACGAATGCAAAAACAGTATTAGATTTAGCTCCTGATGGAATTTTCTTATCTAATGGTCCAGGTGATCCAAGACCATGTCAATATGCTATTAAATCTATTCAAAATTTCTTAAAAATTAATATTCCAATATTTGGAATATGTTTAGGACATCAACTACTTGCATTGGCTAGTGGAGCTGATATCATTAAAATGAAATTTGGTCATCATGGTGGAAATCATCCAGTTAAAGAACTAAAAACAAACCGTGTAATTATTACTTCACAAAATCATAGTTTTACTGTTGATACAAAACATATGCCAAATAATATTTCTATAACACATACTTCTCTTTTTGATGGTACAGTACAAGGATTACGTTTAACTGATAAACTAGCTTTTAGCTTTCAAGGACATCCAGAAGCAAGTCCAGGACCACATGATGCTTCGTATTTATTTGATTATTTTATAAAATTACTCAATCAAACAAAATTCAGTAATTAATTAGGAAAAAAAAATGCCTAAATCTACTGATATAAAATCCATTTTAATTCTTGGTGCAGGTCCTATCGTAATCGGACAAGCATGTGAATTTGATTATTCGGGTGCACAAGCATGTAAAGCGCTGCATGAAGAAGGTTATAAAATCATTCTTGTTAATTCTAATCCTGCTACTATTATGACTGATCCATATATGGCAGATGCTACATATATTGAACCTATTCATTGGAAAATAGTAGAAAAAATTATTATTAAAGAACGTCCGGATGCATTACTTCCAACAATGGGTGGTCAAACAGCACTTAATTGCGCATTGGAACTAAATAAAAGAGGAATACTAAAAAAATTTAATGTTAAAATTATAGGTGCAACTATCAATGCAATTAAGAAAGCAGAAGATAGAAAATTATTTGAACTTTCAATGAAAAAACTTAATTTAAAAACTGCAAAATGCGGTATTGCACACAACATTAAAGAAGCATTATTAGTATTAAAAAATGTAGGTTTTCCATGTATTATTAGACCTTCTTTTACTATGGGTGGAAATGGTGGAGGAATAGCTTATAATCAAGAAGAATTCGAAGAAATTTGTGAACGAGGATTAAAATTATCTCCTACTACTGAATTATTAATTGATGAATCTTTAATTGGTTGGAAAGAATATGAAATGGAAGTTGTACGAGATAAAAATAATAATTGTATTATTGTTTGTTCAATTGAAAATTTAGACCCCATGGGAATTCATACAGGAGATTCAATTACTGTAGCTCCAGCACAAACTTTAACTGATAAAGAATATCAGATTATGAGAAATGCATCTATGGCAATATTGCAAGAAATTGGAGTGGAAACTGGAGGGTCTAACGTACAATTTGCTATTAATCCAAAAAACGGTCGTATGATAGTTATTGAAATGAATCCTCGAGTTTCTCGTTCTTCTGCACTGGCATCTAAAGCTACAGGGTTTCCCATTGCAAAAATAGCTGCAAAATTAGCAGTAGGGTATACATTAGATGAACTTGCTAATGATATTACAGGAATTAATACAACAGCATCCTTTGAACCATCAATAGATTATATAGTTACTAAAATTCCAAGATTTAATTTTGAAAAATTTTTAGGATGCAACGATAGATTGACAACTCAAATGAAATCTGTCGGAGAAGTCATGGCAATAGGAAGAACATTTCAAGAATCAATACAAAAAGCAATTCGAGGATTAGAAATTGGAGTATGTGGTTTTAATTCTAAAATATCTCAATTAGATCCACAATGTTTAATAAAAGTTAGACATGAGTTAAAAGAAGCTGGTGCAGATAGAATTTGGTATATCGGTGATGCATTTAGATTAGGAATGTCCATAAAAGATGTATTTGAATTAACATCAATTGATCCTTGGTTTCTTGTACAAATTCAAGAAATAATTCTTTTAGAAGAAAAAATTAAAAAAAATGGATTTATTGGATTAAATTATAAATTTTTATATTTTATTAAAAGAAAAGGTTTTTCAGATTTACGTATAGCAATGTTAACTAATAAAAAAGAACATGATATACGTAATCTTCGATATGAATTAAATTTACATCCTGTTTATAAAAGAATTGATACATGTTCAGCAGAATTTTCTACTGAAACAGCATATATGTATTCCACTTGGGAAGATGAATGTGAAGCTAATCCAACTAAGAATAATAAAAAAATTATTATAATAGGAGGTGGACCTAATAGAATCGGACAAGGAATAGAATTTGATTATTGTTGTGTACACGCTGCACAAGCATTAAGAGAAGATGGTTTTGAAGCAATTATGATTAATTGTAACCCGGAAACAGTATCTACAGATTATGATATATCTGATCGACTTTACTTTGAACCAATTACATTAGAAAATGTTTTAGAAATAGTTAAAATTGAAAAACCTAATGGTGTCATTATTCAATACGGTGGACAAACACCATTAAAATTAGCACGAGCATTTGAAAAAGAAGGAATACCAATTATTGGTACACAACCAGATGCTATTGATAAAGCAGAAGATCGCAATCGCTTTCAAAAAATTGTAACAAAATTAAATTTAAAACAACCGTTAAATGCTACTGTTTTAACTTTAAAAGAAGCTCATCAAAAAGCACTACAAATTGGTTATCCTATTATGGTTAGACCATCTTATGTTCTAGGTGGTAGAGCAATGGAAATTGTTTATGAACCATCTGAATTAGACAACTATTTTAAAATAATGTTAAAAAACAAAAAAACTACTCCAGTTCTATTAGATCAATATTTAAATTATGCAATAGAAGTAGATGTAGATGCTATCTGTGATGGAAAAACAGTTTTAATTGGAGGTATAATGGAACATATTGAACAAGCTGGAGTGCATTCTGGAGATTCTGCCTGTTCTTTACCAGCATATACCTTAACAAAAAAAATTCAAGATAAAATTAGAAAGCAAGTAAAAAAACTAGCATTTGAATTATCTGTAAGAGGATTAATGAATGTTCAATTTGCAATCAAAAAAAATGAAATATACATTATTGAAGTAAACCCAAGAGCCGCACGAACAGTTCCATTTGTATCAAAAGCAACAGGATTAGCATTAGCAAAAATCTCCGTACGTGTTATGTATGGTAAAACATTGGAAGAACAAGGATTTACAAAAGAAATTATTCCATCATTCTTTTCAGTAAAAGAAGCAGTTCTACCTTTTGATAAATTTCAAGGTGTAGATCCTATATTAGGACCAGAAATGCGCTCTACAGGAGAAGTAATGGGTATTGGAAAAAATTTTTCGGAAGCATTTTCTAAAGCAATGCTCGGCGCTCATACCAATATGAAAAAATCAGGTCGTGTGTTACTTTCAGTAAGAGATGATGATAAAAAAAGAATTATAAATTTAGCTGTAAAATTACAAAAATTTGGCTTTTTAATTGACGCGACGAAAGGTACATCTATAGCTTTAAAAAAAGCTGGAATTATTTCTAGACTAGTTAACAAAGTATATGAAGGTAGACCTCATATCCAAGATCGTTTAAAAAATGGAGAATATGCATATATTGTAAATACAACATCTTGTCATCAAGGTGTAAAAGATGCAAAACTAATTTGTCGAAGTGCTTTACAATATAAAGTACACTATGATACCACCATTAATGGTGCATTTGCTACTGTTATGGCATTAAATGAAGATCCAACAAAAAATATTACATCATTACAAGACATACATAAACAAATAAATTTAAATCATTAAATTTATTTTTAACAACTAAACTCTTTTTTATAAATATGTTGTAAAACATATTTATAACTCTTAAAAAAAAATTATAAAATATGAAAATTAGTTTAATTGCAGCGCTTTCTAATAATTTTGTTATTGGAAATAAAAATAAAATCCCTTGGCATCTCCCAGAAGATTTAAAATGGTTTAAAAAAAATACAATACATAAGAATATTATTATGGGACGTTTAACTTATGAATCTATTATCAATTCTTTACCTATGCGAACTAATATAGTAATTAGTCGAAAAAAAATTGTCAAAAAAAATATTATATGGGCAGATTCAATTAATAATGCTATAGTGTCTACTATATATTCAAAATACAAAGAAAATCAAGAAATAATGGTAATTGGAGGATCTGAAATATATAAACAAATGCTATTTTATGCTAATAAGTTATATTTAACTCATGTAAATTGTAATATTATTGGAGATTCTTATTTTCCAAAATATACATTATATAAAAATTGGAAAAAAATCTTTGAAAGAAAAATTTTTAAAGATAGCAAACATTCTTATGATTTTTATTTTGAAATATTAGAAAGATAACGCTTATAGATCAATTTTAATATTTTATTAGATTTTATTTTTGATAAGATTGATAAAAACATTTTTTATCTTCCCATCGTAACATGTATAATTCACCACCCCAACAACAACCTTTATCTAAAGGAAAAAATTGACAAGGCACATTTGTATTTTTTAATGTAGACCAATGCCCAAAAATAATAGAATATTTTTCTATAAATTTATTTGATATAAGAAACCATGGTAATAATGGATACTTAATAACACTGGGAGATTTCTTACATATAAGATTCAAATTTCCATTAGGATAACAATATCTCATACGTGTAAAAACATTAATACTATATCGCAATCGATCAATTTTTTTAAAATTAGAATCCCAATAATTTATTTTATTGTTAAAAACAGACTTTAAAAATAAAGGGTAATCATTACTTAATAAAGACTCTTTAATTTCTAAAGCACATTTTTTAATTATTTCAAGATTCCATTGTGGACTAATTCCTGCATGAACCATAATAATTTTTTGTTTTTCATTAATTTGTACAATTGATTGAGAACGTAGCCAATTAATTAATTGATGACTATCTTTAGCAGATAAAAAATCATCAAAATAATTTTCTTTTTTATTTTCTTGTATACCAGAATAAACTGCAATTAAATTTAAATCATGATTTCCAAGTACTATCTTTATACTATCCTTTATAGAATATAGATATCTTATTACTTTTAATGAATTTAGACCTCTAGAAACTAAATCACCTGCAATCCATAAATAATCTGTTTTAATGTTAAAATTTGATTTTTTTAAAATTAGTCTTAATTCTCTATAACAACCATGAATATCACTAATAAAATAATTGCTCATTGTTTTCACTTCACGTGTAAAAATATATATTTAAACAAAAATATACTTCTGATAAATATTATTTTCTATCATATAATTAGATAACTGACAATATTGTAATATAGAAATATTTTCAGGTCTTAATCTTGGATTAATATTTAATGTTATCAAAACTTTTTCAGAAAATATTTTTCCTAAACTATGACGTAATATTTTTCTTCTCTTTTGAAAAGCTAAATTTGTAATATAACTAAGCACTTTTATATTATGAGTAAAATAAGGAAAATAATCAGTATAAGGTATTAAACTAACAAATATTGAATCTACTTTAGGGACTGGTCTAAAACATTTTGGAGAAACATGTAGTAATATTTTTATATTACAATAATATTGAGCAATAATACTTAAACGACCATATAATTTACTTCCTGGAGAAGCAATTAAACGTTGAGCAACTTCTTTTTGTAACATAAAATTCATATCTTTAATGATCTTAATTTTTTTAAATAAATACAATATTAAAGATGTAGAAACATTATATGGCAAATTACCAAAAATTCGAATTAATTTATTTTTTTTATTAAACAATTCTAAATAATCAACTTTCAAAGCATCTTTATGAAATACTATTAATTTTGAATAAAATGAGTGTTTTTTTAATCTTTCTAATAAACATTTATCAATTTCGATAATAATTAACTCATCTATTAACTTGCAAATAGGTTTTGTTAATGCTGCTAAACCAGGCCCAATTTCAACTAATGCTTCATTTGATTTTGGATTAATCAACTCAACTATTTTTGTGATTATATGAGAATCTATAAGAAAATTTTGACTAAATTTTTTAAGAGGAATATGTTTTTTCATTTAAATTTTTATTAACTGATAGTATTATAAAAGTTTAATTTCTAAAAATATATTATTTATATTATTTGAAAATATCTACTGAATATTTATTTATATACGATGATTTTTTAAGCTTTTCAATCCAATTATTTTTTTCTTTTTTTATTTCACGTTCTAATAAAATTTGATAAATTTTTTCTTTTTCTATCTTCCATTTCTCATCTATTTGACGTTTTTCTAACAATTTAATTATATGCCATCCAAATTTAGATCTAATTGGTTTACTAATTTCATCACAATGTAAATTTTTTAAAATATTTTTAAAAACACCATCAAATGATTTATTTGAAATCCAACCTAAATCACCTTGTTTATGAGATGAATAAACATCATGAGAAAAATTTTTAACAGCATCTTCAAAACTATAATTTTTTGTTTTTATACTATTATATATTTCAAAAATATCTTTTTTTGCTTGTTTATCATTTAAAATAATTGAAGGACGTATTAAACAATGCTGAATATGAAATTCAGTTATTATTTTTTTTATACTATTATTTTTAATATCATTAACTTTTATAATATAAAAACCTTTTTTTTCTAAAATAGGACCTAATATTTGATTTTTTTTAAAAATATTTAATCGACTAGAAAATAATTTTCTTACATTTTTTAAATGTTTTAATGATATATTTTCTACTATAAAAAGGTTTCTATTTTCTTTAAAATTTTTATAAAAATAATCAAAATTAGAATTAACATTAATTATTTTAGCAATATTATCAATTAATATTTTTTTATTTTTAATTGTTTTATCACTCTCTCTAGTTGAAAAAGGTAAGATAATACATTTTAAATCAATTTTTTTTAATTCATTTTGTTTTTTTATTTCTTTATTTAATAAATGATATATTTCTTTTTCAGATATATGAACATTATTATTTAATATATGATCTTGTAATATTTTAATTCTTAAAGAATTTTTAATATTTTTTATATAATCTTCATAATTAAAAAAATCATTAGTATTATTTAATATAATATCATTTTTTAATTCATTTAAAGTAATATGCTTTTTTAAAGCAATATTTCTAAGTACAATATCTATTTGAGCATCGGAAACTTCAATATTAAACTTATTTGCTTCTTCTAAAATTAAAGTATCTAAAATTAATTTTTCTAATATTTTATCTCTTAAAAAATTAATTTTTAAAGGCACTGTAATAATATTTTTGTCTTGTTTTAAATAAAAAAGAATTTGATTTATATCACTATTTAATATAGCTTGATTATTTACAACAGCAGCAATTCTATCAATTTCAATATTTTTAGCAAAACAACTCGAAAACAAACTGAAAAATACAGATAAAATTAAAACAAAATATAATCTCATTTTTATTCTTCTTAGATTGGTAAATTTTTTTGTTATCATAATTTTTATATTATCATCATATTCTAATATATAATCTTTTATCTGGATTAAAAAATTTTAAATTTATCAAGTTTATTTAATTTAATAATACTTTTTAAAATATTTTCTTGAGATTTTATTAAAAAAAATATAAAGTATAAAAAATATTTAATTTAAAATATTACATCAAAATTTATCACAATTACAACTAATTATAATGGATATTTATGGAATATTGGTTCACATCTTTAATAACACATTCTTTAATATATTCACTGTTCATAGTAGGTATGGTTGCTTTTTTAGAATCTCTTGCATTAATTGGATTATTACTTCCAGGAATAGTATTCATGACAACATTAGGGACGTTTATAGGTAACGGAAAATTACTTTTTTATCCTTCTTGGCTTGCAGGAATTGTTGGATGTTTACTAGGAGATTGGCTCTCATATTACATTGGACTATACTTTAAACATTGGTTACATAATCTTTCTTTTCTAAAAAAACATCATAAGATTTTGGAAAAAACTAAAATCTTTTTAAATAAACATAGTATGTTAACAATACTAATTGGACGTTTTATAGGCCCAACTAGACCATTAATACCTATGGTAGCTGGAATGTTAAAATTACCATTAAAAAAATTTATTTTACCTAGTTTAATAGGATGTATATTATGGCCTCCAATATATTTTTTTCCAGGAATTATTGCAGGTATAACTATTAATATACCTACAGATTCCAATAATAATTATTTTAAATGGTTTTTATTAGTTATTGCTATTTTAATTTGGATAGGAATATGGTTAATATCAAAATGGTGGAAAATAAAACATATAAAAAACAGAGATAACATGAATATTGCACAAAAACATATTGGATTACTTTCAATAATATTTTTGCTATTCGGATTTATTGGACTAATATTAATACAATTTCATCCCACAATGTTAATTTTTAGAAAAGTTTTATCGACTATATTATAATTTTAATTATTTTTAAAATATATTTTTAAATCTTTTTAAGTATATAAAAAATCTATATGTAATAATTTTAATTTAAATGCATGTCGTTGTACAGATTGTACTCTAACTTTATATTCTTTTCCTTTAATTAATAATAATAATGTTTTTTTATAAAAATCTATTTTTTTTTGTAAATTAAAAACAGAATTATGATCTAAAGTAAGAGATATAGGGGTTTTGTTTAAACCATATAAAATAGCAGGAAACTTATTTTCAATACGTAATTTTCTACTAAAACTTGTTCCTTTTTTTTCTCTGATTTCTGCATTGATAATCAACATAATGTGTTTTCTCTTATAATGAAATAAATATATTAAAAAAATAATTTTATTATTTTAATGATTTTAACCAAGAAATTTCTTTTAACCACATCTTGGGATTACTAGTTTCCAATATCATTGGAATATTATTAAAATATTTATTTTTAATAATCCATTCAAAAACTAATGTTCCAATTTGACCTAAACCTAAATTTTCATGTCGATCAACACGACTATTAAATTCTTTTTTTGAATCATTTAAATGAAAACCTTTTAAGTATTTCAATTCTATTAAATTAAAAAATTTATTAAATATATTTTGACAATTTTCTTTTGTTCGTAAATCGTATCCTGCTGCAAATAAATGACAAGTATCAAGACAAACTCCGACTCTAGATTTATCATCTACTTTATTTATAATTTTATATAAATGCTCAAAAGAATATCCGACATTAGTACCTTGACCTGCAGTATTTTCTATCACAGCTACTATATTTTTAGTATTATCTAAAGCTATATTAATTGATTCAGAAATTCTTGACAAACAATCTATTTCTGAAATTTGATTTAAATGACTACCTGGATGAAAATTTAAAAAACATAATCCTAAATCATCACAACGCTTTATTTCGTTAATAAATGCTATACGAGACTTTTTTAATAAGTCATTATTAGGATGACCTAAATTAATTAAATAACTACTATGAGGTAAAATTTTTTCAAAAAAGAAATTATATTTAATACAAGCTTTTTTAAAATTATCTATTTCTATTAAACTTAAAGGCAATGCAGACCATTGCAATTGATTTTTAGTAAAAAATGAAAAAGCTGTAGCTTTTAATTGAAAAGCTCGAAAAACTGCTTTTTCTAAACCTCCTGCAGCACTAACATGAGCACCAATATATCTCATTTAACTTTTCCATTAAATTTTAAAATATTTGAAATTAATTGTATTTTATTAAAAATTAATTTAAATATCAAAATATTTATAAATTAAAAATCATATAATACTGAGAAATAATATTTTAATCAATCAAATAAATTGAATATATTTGTTCTTATACATTATTTTTAAAAAAAAATTCATCACGAGTACTCTTTTGACTCTTAAATAAACCTTGTAAAGATGAAGTGATCGTTATACTATTTACATCACAAATACCACGTGCTTTAACACAAAAATGATCCATATAAAGAACAATCGCAACATCTTGAGTGTCTAGCAAAACTTGTAATACTAATGATATTTGTTTAGTAAGACGTTCTTGAATTTGAGGTCGTTTTGAATAAAATTGTGCAATTCTATTTATTTTAGATAATCCAATAATTTTATTTTTAGGCACATATGCAATAGTAGCTTTTCCATGAATAGTAATAAAATGATGTTCACAAGTACTCATTAATATAATATCACGAACAACAATCATATCATTTGATTTTATTATATTTTCTATAAATGTAATCTTTGGAAAATTTTTATAATCTAAACCTGAAAAAATTTCATTATTATACATTTTTGATATACGAATGGGAGTATCTTTTAAACTATCATTTTTTACATCTAAATTTAAAATACACATAATTTTATACATATATTTAGCAATTAATAATTCTCTTTCTTTTTCTTCTATACCATTGTATGCTTTTAAAGTAGGATTTTCTAATCCCATAGTTAATAAAGCATTACGTGCTAATTTAGCTTCTTTACTAATTTTAATCATATTGAAACTTCTCCTTAACATTAAAAATTATATTTTATATAATTTTTATCTACAAAATATATAGATTATAAATATCATTATATATAATATACACAAATAAATACTATTCCTCCTGAAGGTATAAAATGAAAAATCATTGCAATACTTTTTACAATTTAATTCAAATTTTAAAAAAATATTGGATAGAAAAAGAATGTACTATTTTCCAACCATTAGATTTACCAATGGGAGCGGGTACATTTCATAATATAACATTTTTAGGAACAATTGGTCCTGAACCTATTAAAGCTGCTTATGTACAATGTTGCAGACGACCAACTGATGGAAGATATGCAAAAAATCCAAATCGTTTACAAAATTATTATCAATTTCAAGTGATTATCAAACCTCCAGTAAACAATATTCAAAATATGTATTTAGAATCATTAAATTTGCTTAAAATAGACGAAAAAAACAATGATATACGTTTTATAGAAGATAATTGGGAAAATCCTACCTTAGGTGCATGGGGTATTGGATGGGAAGTATGGCTTAATGGAATGGAAATTACTCAATTTACTTATTTTCAACAAGTGGGTGGAATCGAATGTAATCCTGTAACTATAGAAATTACATATGGTTTAGAAAGAATAGCAATGCATATGCAAAATAAATCAAATGTATATGATTTGATTTGGAGTTCAAATAAATTTCAAACAATTACTTACGGTGATATTTTTAAAGAAAACGAAATAGAACAATCGAAATATAATTTTGAATATTCGAATATTGATTTATTATTTAAATATTTTGAAAAATATATGTTTGAAGCAAATAATTTAATAAGTTTAACAAAGCCATTACTATTAGTAGCATATGAAAAAACATTACAAGCTAATCATGTTTTTAACTTATTAGATGCAAGAAAAGCAATATCTTCTAGCGAACGTCAAAATTATATTTTAAAAATTAGAAGCTTAAGTAAAAAAATTGCAAAAGAATATTTAAATTCACGAAAAAAATTAAAATTTCCATTATGCAAATAAAAAGAGAAAAAAAATGAAAAAAACATTTTTAGTTGAAATAGGAACAGAAGAATTACCTGCTAAAATATTATATCATTTAATTATTTCATTTTATGAAAACTTTACTAATGAATTAAAATTACATAATATTAAATATAAAAAAATTGATTATTTTGCCACTCCTAGAAGATTAGCATTAAAAATTATAGATATTGATAGTTCTGAAAAAATAAAAAAAATTTTAAAAAAAGGACCTTCCTTGAAATGTTCTTTTAATGAAAATGGAACTCCAACAAAATCTGCATATTCATGGGCTCAACATATTGGTATTGAAATAAATAAAGCAAGTCAATTAAAAAATAAAAAAGGCAGTTGGCTAGTACACTATATAAAACAAAAACAAGAAAATATTGAAATATTACTTCCTAAAATAATAGAAATATCATTAAAAAATATAAATATTAAAAAGTTAATGCGATGGGAAGTAAATAATACTAAATTTTTTCGACCTATTCGAAATGTTTTAATGATGTTAGATAACAAGATAATTAATAGTACAATTTTTAATATTTTTGCTAACAATAAAATTCATAATCATATTTCTTCCAAAGAAAAAAAAATATATCTTAATCATGCTCAAGAATATCCATCTATTTTACTTAAAGAAAATTATATAATAGCTGATTATGCAATTCGTAAAGAAAAAATTAAAACAGAAATAAAAGAAATTGCTAAAACAATAAATGGATATACACAAATAAACGATGTTCTTCTAGAAGAAATCAATTCAATAGTAGAATCACCTAAAGGTCTTTTAGCTACTTTTGAAGAAAAATACATTGAATATATACCGAATGAAATTCTTATCTATATTATAGAAAAACAACAAAAATGTTTTCCAATATACAATAAAAAAAGACTTTTACCATATTTTATTTTTATAGCTAATATCAATTTAAAAAATAATAATCAGATTATATTAGGAAATGAAAAAGTCATGAAAGCTAGACTATCTGATGTAATATTTTTTTTAAATAAAGATAATAAAATAAAATTATTAGATTATCTTCCATTATTAAAAAAAGTTTTATTTCATAAAAATTTAGGAACGTTATATGACAAAACTATGCGATTACAATCACTTGTAGATTTAATGTCTAACAGTAGTAATAAAATTGATTTAATAAAATCAGCAATGTTATCAAAATGTGATCTAATTACAGATATGGTATTTGAATTTCCAGAATTACAAGGAATAATTGGTATGTATTATGCAATTAAAAATAATGAAAAATATGAAATTGCCATCGCTATTAAAGAACAATATTTACCATCTTTTTCTGGAGATAAACTTCCATCTAGTATTATGGGATCTATATTGTCAGTTGCTGATAAAATAGATACTTTATGTGGTATGTTTTCAATTAATCAAATACCATTATCAAATAAAGATCCATTTGCTCTAAGAAGAGCGGCATTAGGAATAATAAGAATTATTATTAATAAAAAATTGTCTTTAGATTTAAAATTTTTAATTTGTAATAATCTAAAATTTTATAACAAAAAAGAATTAAATTATACATTAATATCTAATAAAATTATGGATTTTTTACAACTAAGATTATCATCTTTTTATGAAAAAAAGGGATATAATATTAAAGTAATTCAATCAGTATTATCTTGTAAACCAATAGACCTTTTAGATATAGATCAAAAAATCAGAATAATATCAGATTTTAAAACAACAGAACAGTCAAAATCAATTTTTTTAATAATCAAAAGAATATCTAATATATTAAAAATTCATAAACAACATATAATCAATAATCCAATTAATATAAATCTAATGCATATGGAAGAAGAAAAGATGTTATTTAAAGAAATAAAAAATTTTAATCATGATACAAAAAAATTATTTATAGAAAAAAATTATAAAACAATCTTATTAAGATTAAAAAATTTTGAAAATCCTATAAATAACTTTTTTAATCAAGTACAAATCAATCATTGTAATCCTGAAATTAAAAATAATAGATTAATTTTATTAAAAAAAGTAGAAAAAATTTTTTTTAATATAGCAAATTTTTCTTTTTTATATTAAAAAATTTATTTACATAATTTTAATTAAGGTTTTGAATTATTTACTTTTTTCAAAGATTCTAAAGTATTTTTAGGAAGTAATGAAACTATAAAATCTTTTTTTATAAAAACTTCATTTGCATCATTTAGCTCTAATAAAATATATCCATTGTCTGTGATGTCTTTTACACGACCTAAAAAACCGCTAGTTGTCATTACTTCATCACCTAAAGTAATTAATTTCATAAGATTTTTTCGTTCTTTTTCTTTTTTTTGTTGAGGACGAAAAAGCATAAAATAAAAAATTAATAAAAAAATTACAAGCATAATAACTAAAGAATAAGAACTACCTTCTATTGGTTGGTTCACTGCAGCATTTGCGTTTTCAATTAAAATACTCATTTTATAAAATTCCTTAGTGTATATTAATCAATATAAATTTATTTTTTTTGATTATAAAATTTTAGTATAAAATCATCAAATCTTTTTTCTTTAATTGCATTTCTTATATTAGACATTAATGTTTGATAATAATGTAAATTATGTATAGTATTCAAACGAGCTCCTAAAATTTCATTACAAGCATCTAAATGATGTAAATATGATCGACTATAATGTTTACAAGTATAACAAAGACATGTTTTATCTAATGGAGATACATCTTTTTTATATTTTTTATTTCTAATTTTTATTATACCATTAGTTACAAATAAATGTCCATTTCTTGCATTTCTTGTAGGAAGAACACAATCAAACATATCGATACCACGATATATACTTTCTATTAAATCTTCCGGCTTTCCTACTCCCATTAAATATCTTGGTTTATTTTTTGGTATTTGTGGAATTACATGATCTAATATCTTATGCATTTCCGGTTTAGATTCGCCCACTGCTAAACCACCTAAAGCATATCCATCAAAATTCATTTTAATTAATTCGTTTAAAGATAAATCTCGTAAAGTTGGATATATTCCTCCATGAATAATACCAAATAAAAGATTATTATTTTTTTTATTTAAATCAAAATAAACACGACATTTTTTAGACCAATTTAATGATTTTTCCATAGCATTTTTTGTCTTTTCCCAATCTGTAGTATATGAAATACACTCATCAAAAACCATAATAATATTTGAACCTAAATTTAATTGAATTTCCATTGAAAGTTCAGGTGTTAGAAAAAAGTTTTTACCATTAATATGATTTTTAAAAATCACTCCTTCTTCATTAGTTTTACAAAATTTTGACAGACTAAAAATTTGAAAACCGCCAGAATCCGTAAGAATAGGTCCATGCCAATTCATAAAATTATGTAAATTATTATGTAATTTAATTATATCTTGTCCTGGTCTTAAATATAAATGCAATGCATTAGCTAAAATTATTTTACTTCCAGTATTTTTGATTTCTTCAGTACTAAGACTTTTTACTGTTCCATATGTACCTACAGGCATAAAAATAGGAGTTTCTATACGTTTTTCATTAAAATAAAACATTCCACATCTTGCTTTTTTATCTTGACTAATCACTTGAAATTTCATTTTTTTCTCATAGACAAACAGATTTTTTTTAAATTAAAATTTTTTATTTTTTATTTTTTCATAAGGAGCTAATTTATTATATGTAATATACATTGCATCTCCATAACTAAAAAATCGATATTTTTTTTTAATTGCTTCATGATAAGCATTAATAGTATTTTTATAACCTAAAAAAGAAGATACTAACATAATTAATGTTGACTCAGGAAAATGAAAATTAGTAATTAATGCATCAACAACTCTATGTTTATAACCAGGGTATATAAAAATGTTAGTATTTTTGGAATAATTTTCTGTATTATTCCATGAAGTTGAATTGTATGCACTTTCTAAAGCACGTAATGTAGTAGTACCAACAGCTATGACACGTCCTCCATTTTTTTTACATATTTTAATTTTATTAATTAAATCTGAAGAAACACTCACCCATTCAGAATGCATAATATGTTTTTCTATTTCTATAGTTCTAATAGGTTGAAATGTGCCACTACCTATATGTAACGTTATAAAATCGATGTCTACTCCTTTTTTAAGTAAAGATTGTAATAAAGGTATATCGAAATGTAAACCTGCAGTTGGTGCCGCAATTGAACCTATATTTTTTTTATATATAGTTTGATATAAATGTTCATCTAATTTTATATTTTTTCTTTTAATATAAGGAGGTAAAGGTATATGTCCAATTTTGTTAAAAATATGAATAGCTGAAACTTTACTATTATGAAATTTAATTTCATAGAATGGATTTCTATAATTAATTATAGAACCTTGAACTTCATTATACTTTCCAAAAAAAAGATTAGAATTAATTTTAACTCGATTTGATGATTTAAGATATGCAAGTATATTATTATTATTTAATACTTTTTCAAGTAAAACTTCAACTTTTCCCCCGCTTTCTTTAAAACCAGATAAACGAGCAGGAATAACTTCGGTATTATTAAAAATGACTAAATCACCAGAATTAATTTCATTTATAATATTAAAAAAAAATCTATGATTTATTTGACCTGTACAACCATTAATTATCATTAGACGACATTGACTACGTATCCAAGAAGGATAAAAAGCTATCAATGAATTTGGTATCTCAAAAGAAAAATTGATAAGATTCATATTTTATTTCTTTAAAAAAATTCAACTAAATATTAATATTTAGTTTTTATAACACAATGTTCAACACGATTTTTTAATTTTTGACCAGCTTTAAAAGTAACAACTCGTCTTTTTGAAATAACTACTTTTTCTCCTGTTTTTGGATTTCTACCTGGACGTTCTTTTTTGTGTTTTAATTGAAAATTTCCAAATCCAGATAATTTAACATTTTCTCCTTGTTCTAAAGATTTTTTTACTTCTTCAAAAAAAAACTCTACAAATGCTTTTGAATCACGTTTAGTTAATTTTAATTTTTCAAATAAATTTTCTGAAATTTCAGCTTTTGTTAGTACCATAAACTTATTTCCTTAAAATAATTTGAAATTTGTCTATTAATGTTTTGATGCAATAATCAAGCATTAAATTAATTTCATTTTCTTTTAAAGTTTTTCTGTTATCTTGAAAAGTAAAGCTAATACCTAAACTTTTTTTATTAGAAAATTGTTCACATGAATAAATATCAAATAAATTAATATCTACTTTTTTATCTAAAAAACAATTTTTACATACTTTAATAATATCAGCATATGAAACATTTTCAGATATTAATATTGAAATATCACGACGACTACTAGGGAATTTAGAATACTCTTTTACTTTAAAATCTTGAAAAACTTTTAAATCAAAAATTTTATCAATTAACAATTCAAATAAAAATATATTATGATCTAAATCTAACTGTTCTTCTAAAGTTGGATCTATTTTTCCAAAATTACCAATAAAATTATTATTGAAAAAAATTTGAGCACTTTGATTTGGATGCAAACCTAATACCTGTTTATTTTTTATTTCATAACTATTTGAACCACATACTAATTCTAATATAGATTCTAAATCACCTTTTAAATCATAAAAATCAAATTTTCTTCTTTTAGAACACCAATTTTCTTTACTATTAAAACCACTAATTATACCTCCTAAATACATTTGTTGATTCACTCCAAGATTTTTTTGATCATCTATTGAAAAACATAGGCCTCTTTCAAAAAAACGAATACTATCTTGTTTACGATTTATATTATAAGAAAGAGTTTTAATAAGACCTGGCCATAATGATATACGCATACAAGAAAGATCTTTAGAAATGGGATTGGAAATAAATAATTCTTTTTCATTTTTTAAGAAAATATTGTTTTGTAAAATTGGATCAACAAATGGATAAGTAATTACTTCATAATAACCTCTATGCACAAGTAAGATTGCTAATTGATTTAATGTATAATCTTTGTTCAAATCATTTTTTTTATTATAAAAATTAAAATTTTCTTTTAATGGAATCAATGGAATTTTATTATAACCATATATACGCAGTATATCAGCTATTACGTCTTCTTCTATTAATACATCAAATCTACAAGTAGGAGGAATAACGTTCCAATAGTCTCTTTTCTCTTCTATCTGATACTCAAGACGTAATAAAATATTTAAAAAAATTTTAGAATCAATAAAAAAACCAGCTATTTTATTAATATTTTTATAATATAATTTAATTTGATTTGTATATCTTAAATAAGAATTATCTATATAAGAGGTAATTTCACCTGCACTTCCACCACATATTTGAAGAATTAACTCTGTCGCATATTCTATTGCATATTTCTGAAGAGAAAAATCAATACCATAATTATAATGATTAAGAATCTTATTAGGACCAATTATTTTATTAATATTAAAAAGAGATTCTTGATCTACTGAGTATGAAATCAAAAATATATTTTTAGTATTATGATCTATTTCTAAACAATAAGAATTTATATTACCAGGAATAAACAATATCTTTGATTTATCAGACACAACTAATATATTTTTATGTAAAATTATTTTACAATCTTTTTTTAAGTGTAAAACATTTTTTTCATTAGTTTTTTTAATATGAATAAAAGTATCTATTATATCTGAATTTAATACATTTAAAGGTTGACCAATTTCAATTAAAATATAATTAATAATATTTGTTATTACATTTTCTGACAACATTTCACACATGAATAGTTTCTTTTTCATCCAAAATGGAGTCTGACTGTTAATATTAATATTTTTAATTACTCTTCCAAAAACATTAATATCTTTTTTTTCTAAATTAACATAAATTGGAAATTTTTTTTGAATAGTAACAAGATTATTTTTATCCTTTAATGGAACTATATTTATATTATTTATAACTGCTATATTGCGAGCTATTCCTAAAATACTTAATCCATCTGCTCGATTAGGAGTAACATTTACTTTTATAAGATTATCTTCCAATAAAAAGTAATCATTAACGTTAATTCCTATAGGAGTTGTTTCAGGAAATTCAATAATTTCATTATTATTTGAATTAAACAGACCTAATTCAAAAAAAGAACATAACATTCCTTCAGACTTTTGGTCATGAAATTTTTTTAAATTAATTTTTATATTATTAGGTAGTATACTCCCAATAATAGCTACTGCAACTTTGATTTTATTACGACAGTTTAAAGCTTTACATAAAATATTTAATAACTTATTGCTTCCTATATCAACTTTAACTATTTTTAAATTATTTAATGTAGGATGCGTAATACAAGAAATTATTTTACCAACTACTACACCTGTAAATAAAGGAACAATTTTTTCAATAGATTCAATTTCTATACCAGAATTAATAATTTGTTCACTTAAAATAATACTATCTATTTTAGGATTGACCCATTCACGTAACCATTTCTCACTAAATTTCATTTTATCTCACTAAATATATTTAAATTGTTTTATAAACCTTAAATCATTTTCAAAAAAAGATCGAAGATCAGAAATTCCATAACGTAACATAGTAATACGTTCTACTCCTAATCCAAATGCACAAGCGGAATAAACATTAGAATCAATATTAACATTTTTTAAAACCAATGGATGAACCATTCCACATCCTAAAATTTCTAACCATTTTTTAGAATCATCCATAATATCAACTTCAGATGAAGGAGTAGTAAAAGGAAAATAAGAAGGACGAAATCTAAGAGAAACTTTTTTGTTAAAAAAACTATATATAAAATTATATATAATCCATTTTAAATGAGAAAAATTAATATTTTTTTCAACTATTAAACCTTCTACTTGATGAAACATAGGTGTGTGTGTGGAATCGTAATCATTTCGATAAACTTTACCGGGGAAAATAAATCTCATTGGAGGTTTTTCTGATTTCATCATACGAATTTGCATAGTAGAAGTTTGAGTTCTTAATAATCGGATTTCATCTAGCCAAAAGGTATCATGATTATCTCGTGCAGGATGATTTTTAGGTATATTTAATGCGTCAAAATTATGATATTCATCTTCTATTTCTAAACCATTAACTGATTGAAAACCTAATTTAGCAAAAAAATTTTGTATAAAATTAATACTATGATTGACAGGATGAATAGAACCATTTTGAATGTATCGACCTGGTAAAGATACATCAATTTTTTCTTTCTGAATTCGTTTTTTGAGAATAAATTTATTTAATTCACTTTTTTTTATATTAATTTTAGATATTGTTTTTTTTTTAATTGTATTAATAATAATACTATATTTTTTTTTTTCTTCAAAAGAAAAACTTTTTATGTTTTTCATATAATTATTAAAAATTCCATTTTTTCCTAAATATTTAATTTTTATTTTATCCAACATTTCTATATTATTAGAATTGTTAATTTCATTTTTAATTATATACCATAATTTTTCTAACATTAACATTGTTGACTCTTTTTTATATTTTATGTAAGTTTATATTGTTTAGATGTTAAAAAGCTTCCATAAAGGAAGCTTGTTTTATTGAATTTTTTAACATATAAAATATAAATATATTAATTAGATAATCTGATAGAAATTATTTAGAGATCAAAAATCTAACTATGATTTAGATAGAGGGGAGATGGATTTCCCCTTCTTTATTTTAAAAAAAATTACTTATATTATAAGTAAAGCTTCTTTTGCTTTTTCAACTAAAATATTAAATGCATTCGAATCAAATATTGCAATATCAGATAATATTTTACGATCAATGTTAATAGAAGCCTTTTTTAATCCATATATAAACTTGCTATAAGAAATTTTACTCTGACGAACTGCAGCATTTATTCTTGTAATCCACAACTGACGAAATTGCCTTTTTCTTTGACGCCTGTCACGATAAGCATATTGACCAGCTTTTACTACTGCTTGACATGCTACTCTATAAATACGAGAACGAGCTCCATAATAACCTTTTGCTTGTTTTAAAACTTTTTTATGACGAGCATGAGCAGTCACACCACGTTTTACACGAGCCATTGATATGCTCTCCTGTTCATACAATTTAAGTAAAAATAAATTTATAAATAAGGTAAAAATAATTTAACTTTATTTATATCTCCTTTCGATACTAAAATCTTAGGACGAAGATGACGTTTTTTACTTGTAGTTTTTTTTGTCAAAATATGACGTAAATTTGCTTGTTTACGTTTAAATTGACCAGATGCAGTTTTTTTAAAACGTTTTACTGCACTCTTTAAAGTTTTAATTTTTGGCATATAATGTTTCTTTTAAATTATAAAAAAATAATTATATATTTATTTTTGAACACGTTTAGTCAAAAATTACTATTTTTTCTTTGGCGCTAAAACCATTATCATTTGACGGCCTTCAATTTTAGACGGAAATGATTCAACAGTTGCTAATTCAATTAAATCATTTTTTACTCTGTTCAATACATTTACACCTATTTTTTGATGTGCCATTTCACGACCTCTGAATCGTAAGGTAATTTTAACTTTATCACCATCTTCTAAAAAACGAATTAAATTTCGTAGTTTAACCTGATAATCTCCTTCGTCAGTTCCAGGACGAAATTTAATTTCTTTCACTTGAACAACTTTTTGTTTTTTTTTCTGTTCTTTAGAAGACTTACTTTTTTCATAAAGAAATTTCCCATAATCCATAATACGACAAACTGGAGGCTCTGCATTAGGACTGATTTCCACTAAATCTAATCCTAATTCTTCAGATTTTTCTAAAGCTTCACGTAAATTAACTATACCAATTTGATCGCCTTCAACACCTGTAAGACGAACTTTAATTGCACGAATTTCGTTATTAATACGATTTGGCCTGGTCAATTGAGTTCTTTTTCCGACTTTAATACCTTATTCCTCCATTTGAAAAAAACTACGAGTAAATATTTCTTTTTGTAGTTTTTTAATAAACAAATCAACATCCATAATCCCAAAATTACTTCCATTTCTACTTCTAATAGAAACTGTATTAGTTTTTACTTCTTTTTCACCACAAATCAATATATAGGGAATTTGACGTAAAGTATGTTCACGAATTTTTAGACCTATTTTTTCATTTCTTAAATCCGATTCAACACGAATCTTTAAAACATTAAATTTTTTAACTATTTTATTTACATAAATAGCATCAACATTTTTAATAGCAATTACTATAACCTGTATTGGAGATAGCCATGTTGGTAATTTACCAGAACACTCTTCTATTAATATTCCAATAAAACGCTCAATTGAACCTAATATAGCTCGATGAATTATTATAGGAGTTTTTTTTTCATTATATTCATTAATATAAAATGAATTTAAACGACGTGGTAAATAAAAATCTAGTTGAATTGTTCCACATTGCCAACTTCTATTTAATGAATCTTGTAAAATAAATTCAATTTTAGGGCCATAAAAAGCACCTTCTCCCAACTGATGTTCAAATTCTAAGTTGTTTCTTATTAATGCATTAGACAAATCTGTTTCTGCTTTATCCCAAATTAGATCATTACCAATACGTTTTTTTGGTCGTGTAGAAAATTTTACTAGGATTTTTTTAAAATTAAATATACTATATAAATCATATATCATTTTAATACAATTATTTATTTCAGAATGTATTTGTTCTTGAGTGCAAAATATATGAGCATCATCTTGAGTAAAATTACGTACTCTCATAAGACCATGTAAAGATCCTGAAGATTCATTTCTATGACAACTTCCAAATTCCGCCATACGAATAGGTAAATCTCGATAAGATTTTAATCCAATATTAAAAATTTGAACATGTCCAGGACAATTCATAGGTTTAATACAATATTCTCTATTTTCTGATGAAGTAGTAAAAATAGCATCTTTATAATTGTCCCAATGACCGCTTGTTCCCCATATTGATTTATCTATTAATAAAGGCGTTTTTACTTCTTTATATTCATATTCTTTTAATTTCTCTCGAACAAAATTTTCTAGTTCATTAAAAATAATCCATCCATTATTGTGCCAAAAAATCATACCAGGAGACTCATCTTGCATATGATATAATTTTAAATATTGATTAATTTTTCTATGATCTCTTTTTTTTACTTCAGCAATATAACTTAAATATTTATCTAATTCTTCTTGATTCAACCAAGCAGTTCCATAAATACGTTGCAACATTTTATTTTTTTTGTTACCTTTCCAATAAACACCTCCAATTTTCTCCAATTTGAAATATTTACAAAATTTTATATTAAAAACCTGCATACCAATATCAAAATCTATATAATTTTCATGATAATATAAAGAAATTATATCATTTTCAATAAAATTACTTTTGATTAAGTCAATTTTATATGTATCTGATTGTTTTTCAAATTTTTTTAAAGCATAATTAAAAGAAACTTTTTTATTTAAAATATTATATTTTTTATTTAAAAGAGTTTTCATTTCTTTTTCTATTAAAACAAGATCTTTTTCTAAAATTCTGTTTTTTATATCTATATCGCAATAGAAACCATTACTTGTAATTTTACTTTCTACAATTTGACATAATGGCCATATTTTTTTAACGGAATAATTTAAGAGTTGTATACATGAATATCTAATAATATTTAATGCATCAAGATCTTTTTTACTAATAAATTTGATTGAAGAATCTTGTGTAATTACAGTATTTAAATTTGAAAAATTACCATTTACAGAAATAGCAATGAGAGATTGAATTATATTAGGATATTTATGCTTTAAAATTTCTATTAATGAAATAGAATGCTCGTAAATTTCTTTACTCCCATCACAAAATCTTATTACAGGCATTCTTATATACCTTTTATTTAAAAATATTTTTAATAATTTATAAAAAATTTAATTTTATAGAATTAAATGTTTTTAACTAAAAACATGCTAGTCAAAATTTTGACTAGCATATAAACTAAAAACGAGTATCTACTGCATCTGCTAATTGTTTGATAATTAAAACACTATCTTCCCAATTTAAACATGCATCAGTAATTGATTTCCCATATATTAATGGTTTATTTTTTGAGACTTTTTGAAAACCTTCTTCTAAAAAGCTTTCAATCATTACCCCAAATATATTTTTTGATCCTAAAGAAATTTGATTTGCAACAGATACAGCAACATTTTTTTGACGAATATGTTCTTTTAAACAATTACCATGACTGAAATCAATCATTAAATGTTCTATTAAATTAAATTCACGTAAATCTTTTATTGCTAACTCAATATCTTTAGCATGATAATTCGGAGTTCGACCACCTCTCATAATAATATGTCCATATGGATTTCCACTAGTATGATTAATAGTCATTTGTCCATCTTTATTTGGAGCAAAGAATAAATGACGAGCTTTTGCAGCTCTAATAGCATCAATTGCAATACGTATATTACCATCAGTACCATTCTTGAAACCCACTGGACATGAAAGTGCAGAAGCCATTTCTCTATGAATTTGACTTTCAGTAGTTCTAGCTCCAATAGCTCCCCAACTAATTAAATCTGCAATAAATTGACCTACTACTATATCTAAAAATTCTGTTGCAGCAGGCATTCCTAGTGTATTGATATCTAATAATAATTTACGTGCAACAGAAAGCCCATGATTTACTCTAAAACTACCATCTAAATCTGGATCTGAAATCAATCCTTTCCAACCTACTACTGTTCTTGGTTTCTCAAAATATGTACGCATTATAATTTCAAGACGATCTTCATATTTTTTACGCAACTCATATAATCGATGAGCATATTCAACTGCAGCTATAGGATCGTGAACAGAACATGGACCTATTACAACAAGTAAACGCAAATCTTGACCAGTCATAATTCGGGCAATATTTTGTCTTGTTATAATAACATTATCCATAATATCTGAAGTAATAACATATTTTTTTGCTAATTCAGAGGGAGTTATTAATGGATCAATTCGTATTGTACGTAGTTCATCTGTTTTTTTCATTTTATTCTCTAAATGAATTTTTTATTCTAAAAAGAATATCAAGATGTGATCAAATCACGATAAACTCATTAATCATAAACTTGTCTCTAATAAATTTTCTCACATACTCAATACTAAAGAAAACATTATATTTTTAGAGAAAAGAAGTATAATAGTATACTTTAAACATAATAAAAAAAGCTTAAAATAGGAAATAAAATGAAGATAAAATCCTAAAAATAATACAATTATACAAGATTATTAATATTCTGTTCAGTAAATATTAAACATAATTAAATTATTTTTTATAATATCATAATTTTTTATTTATTTTTTAAAAGTAATTATTCTATTTTTTAGATTAAATTAACTAATATTTTTTTACAACTTAAAATTTAAAAATTATATTACTATTAATTTTACTTATTATTAATTAATTTTAGATTTTACATTTATATTATTAATAAATGAATTAATAGAGATGCCATATATCCAAGATATTGTTAATCTATACAATATTACTAATGCGACTGGCCCAATAAACAATCCAATCATTCCAAAAGCTATTAAACCACCTATAACACCTAATAAAATTAAAAAAGTTGGTAAATCAGAACCCATTCGTATAAAAAAAGGCCGAAGTATATTATCTAATATAAACACAAAACAACTCCAAATTAATAACAATGTACCGCATGTAGTATCACTATGCCAATAAAGCCATATAATAGATGGTATTAAAATTGGTAATGGACCCAATTGAATCAAACAAGAAAAAACAATTAAAATCATTAATAAAGTCCAATATGGAATACCTGAAACCAATAAACCTAACCCAGATAAGAAAGCTTGAATTAAAGCTGTTACTACAACTCCTAATGCAACAGATCTAATAGCTCGAACTGTCAGTAAAATAATAGCATCTCCATTTTTAGAATTGATACGAGATGCAAATTGACGAATTGTATTGCTAATTTTTTCACCATTCCAATAAAGTACAATACTAAACAATAACATTAAAGTTAAATGTATAACAAGCAATCCAAAATTTTTAGCTTGAATTATAAAAAATTCAGTCGTACGACCCATATATGGTCTCACTTCTTTAATTAATTCTGCTCCATCACTATCTAATAATTCTTTATAGCTAATAAAAATTTTTTTTCCAATAAGTGGTATGTCTTGAAGCCAAATTAATTCTGGAAATTCTAAGGAATTTGAACTAAACCAATGAATAAGTGGAATACTTGTTGCAACCAAACTATTTACTAAAAGTACTATTGGAATAATAAATAATAATAATAAAATAATAATCATACTAATAAGAGCAATTAAACGCCTACCTCCTAAAAATTTTTGTATTTTTAACATAAGAGGCCAAGTTGAAATTACAATTGTACTAGCCCATGAAAATCCTAATATAAATGGTTTTATTATTAAAAAACTTGTAATGCTTATAGCAATAATAAATATTAATGATAAAATAAACTGCGATAAATCCATTTTTTCTTTTGGATTTTGCATATAATTGTTTCACCTCAATATTTTTATCAATATCTTGATATTATAAATGATGAGTAACAAATAATTAAAAAATTATAACATTAAATTTTTAAAAATTATGAAAGAAAAAATAATACGCTTTAAAGATGTATCGAAATCAATCTAAATTATTATTTAAAGAATATTTTTTTATTAAAAGTAATTAAAGAGAAAAAAATGGAAAAAAAACAAGAAAATACTTATTTATTTAATCAATATAAATGGAAAGGAATTGAGATAACTAAAAGTGCTATCAAACAAATATCATTTTTAATTAATCTTAATACAGAAAATAAGGGAATAAAATTAAGCATAAAAAAATCTGGATGCGCAGGTTTTCGATATATAATGGAATTAATTAATAGCAAAAAAATATCAGAAACAGAAGATAATATAATATTTTTTCATGAAAATATTCTAATACAAATTTCTAAAAAAGATATTCCATTTTTAAATGGTATTAAGATTGATTTTATAAAACACAATATTAATAAAGTATTTAAATTTTATAATCCTAAATTAGAAAAATTTTGTGGTTGTGGCGAAAGTTTTTCAATTAGTTAATAATTTAATGAATACATACTAATAAATAAATTATTTCCAATCTATAAGGCAATGATTTTTTTTTCCCCTTGAAATTAAAGTAAATTGATTGAATAATTTATCATTATCATGAAAAACATGATTTTTATTTATAATTTTATTAGTATTAATAGATATAGAATTAGATATTATCATGTTTTTTGCTTGTGTTCGAGATTGAGCTAGTGAGCATAATACTAATGCTTCTTGTAAATCTTTTATTTGATATACTTCAATAGAAGGTATTCCATCTTTTTTCAGTTGTTGTAAATCAGATTTTTTGATCTCGTGTATATTCTTTAAAAAAAGAATGTCTGTAATTCTTTCTGCTGCTAATAAATTTTCTTCACCATGTACTAAACGAGTCATATATTTAGATAAATAAGATTTATCATTAATAATTTGATTATTTTTATATTTGTTTATTTCTCTTTTATTAATTTCATTACAATCTAAAAAAGTAAATAATTTTAAAAAACTATAAACATTAGAATCTTCTATATTTTTCCAAAACTGATAAAACTTATAAGGAGTTGTTTTTTTAGAATCTAACCAAATAGTTCCAGATTCTGTTTTACCAAATTTAATACCATTAGATTGTACAAGCAAAGGCAATGTTAAACCATAAACTTCTTTTTTAGAAATTCGATTTATTAAGTGCATACCTGCAGAAATATTTCCCCATTGATCTGATCCACCAATTTGAAGAGATACTTGTTTTTTTTTATTTAATATAAAAAAATCATATGCCTGTAATAAATTATATGAAAACTCTGTAAAAGAAATACCTTGATCTGATCTTTTAATACGTTGCTTTACTGCTTCTCTATTAATCATAGTATTAATTGAAAAATGTTTACCAACATCACGTAGAAATGACAAGATGTTAATCTTTTCAAACCACTTTTTATTATTTAATATAATTGCACGATTCATACTAGAATTAATATCCAAAAAAGAAGATATTTGTTTACTTATTTTTATTGACCATATATCAATTTTATTATCAAAATTTAATAAACGTTCTTTTTCTTTAAAACTAGGATCACCAATAAGACTTGTAGCACCTCCAATTAAAATAACAGGTATATGACCTTGCATTTGAAATCTTTTAAGAGTAATTAAGGGTAAAAGATGACCTACATGTAAGCTTTCTTCAGTAGGATCAAATCCGCAATAAAGTGAAATAGAATTATTCTCAATATTTTTTTTTAACATACTTTCATTTGTAACATGAGATATTAAATTGCGTTGTCTTAATTCATCAACTAAATTAACATGATTCATTCAAAACCTTTTCAAATAAACACTTAAGTTATTTAAATATTTTATGCTAATTTATTTTAAACTTCAATAAATAAGATATATAAAGTTTTTATTTTATTAAAATTAATTCATATCAAAATTTAAAAACCATTTAATATCATTAAAAATAGAAAAATATTTTGAAATTTCAAGTGATGTTCGTAATATTTTTTGCAAATAAACACGTGAAGAACATTGTATTAATAATTTATAAATATATTTTTTTTGAGGTGTAAAAAAAACAGGTTCAGGACCTACAAACCATAATAAGATATTATTTTTTTTAGATTGTTTTTTTAAAAAAACATATATAAATTTTAAAAAAATAAAACTTTTTTTAAGACTTTTACTTTGACAATATAAAACTACTTGAAAATTCCATGGAGGTAATAAAAATTTTTTTCTTATAATTAATATTTGACGAGCATAAAATAAATATTTTTGATTACATATGTTAATTAAATCTTTATTATTAGGAATTGATGTTTGTATAAATATATTTAAAAATTTTGAATTTTTTTGTATCAAATTAACAAGATTAAAATAAAATTGAGCAAAATATTCAGTGTTATTAAACTTCAAAGAAAAAAAATAACAGTCAATATTAATCAAACCAATTAATCGTACATTAGGAAAATAATAATTTTGAACTATTTTTTCTGTAGTAATAATAATTCCAGAATGTAAAATAGAAAAACTAGAAATATTTAAATTTAATTTTTTTATTGTAATATCTTTTAAGTTTAATAAAAATAATATCGGTATATTAGGAAATATTTTTTTTATATTTTGTTTTATTTTTTTTATACCAAAATTAAATTTAGTTAATGGAAAAAAATTACAATTATAGCAAAATAAAGGTTTTTTATAATGAATTAAACAATGCCTACAAAATGCAGTATTATTGTATTTACTAACTTCATAATACTCATTGCAAATATCACATTTAGGAATCCAATTACAATTATTGCAAATTAGACTTAAAAAAATCAAATCAGATGGATTAAAAATTAATAAAACTGAAAATTTTTTTTTTATATTTTCAAAAATTTTATTAATTAAAGTATCTGATAAGCCAGTACTTCTTCTTTCTTTTTTTAAATCAATAATTTTATTTTTTAAAATTAAAGAAGTATGATTTTGATGAAAATTTATCCAAAAAATTTTTTTATTAATAACATTATATAATGTTTTTAAAGAAGGTGTATTTGAATCTAAAATAATAGGTATATTTTCTTTATATGCTCTTAATATCGATATATCTCTAATATTACATTTAAATTTATCTATATTTTTATAAATTAAACTATGTTCTTCAAAAATAACGATTAAACCTAATTTTAAAAAAGGAAAAAAAATACTTTTTTTTGTTCCTATAACAATAGAATTTTTTCCATTTTTAGTTTCCATCCATATATGAAAAAATATTTTGTCACTTAATTTAGAATGAACAATATCAATTGGCACATGAAAATATTTTTTTAAAAAAAACAACGTTCTATATATATCTTTTATAAAAGGAACAACAATTAAAATTTGTAAATTTTCCTTTAAAATTTTTTGAAATAATCCTAAATAAAATTTAATTTTTATATATAAATTAATTTCAGATATTAACCAAAATTTAAAGGAATTTTTCATTAAAATTTTATTTATCTTTAATAAAATTTGTTCACTTAAAAAAAACTTTTTATTAATTTTAAATTGATTAATTTCATTCGTATTTATTTTAAAACAAACTTTATTGTTATTTTCATCTATTTCTCTAGATTTTAAAATATTTGGTAAAATGAAAAACAATATACTTCCTATAGGATAATGATAATACTTACTCAACCACATTAAAATATTTAATAATGAAATATTTATAATTGGTTGATGGTCAATTATATATTTCACAAATTTAAAATTTAAGTTATTTATATTTTTTTTTTGATGAATCGCCACAATAATTCCTATAGTATCTTTTGAATGAAAAGGTACTACAACACGTCCACCAATTATAGGAGTCATTGAATATGGAAGTATATAGCTAAAATATACTCTAATTGGAAAAGGCAAAATCACGTCTACAATAATCACTTATATATTCATATATTATATAGATTCATTATTAATAAATTCACAAAATTTGCTTATCAAACAAATATTACATTTTTGTTTTCTTGCTTTACAAATATAACGTCCATGATAAACAAACCAAAAATGAATATTTTTTTTAAACACAGATGGCACAACTTTCATTAATTTTTTTTCAACTTTTATTACATTTTTTCCTGTAGCAAAACCAGTACGATTGGAAACTCGAAAAACATGTGTATCTACCGCAATAGTTTTTTTGTTAAATAATACATTTAAAATAATATTTGCTGTTTTTCTACCCACCCCAGGTAAAGACTCTAGTTCAATACGATTCTTAGGAATTTTATTATTATATTTATTAAATAGTAAAAAAGATGTTTGAATAATATATTTAGCTTTAGTGTTATATAAACCAACACTTTTAATATAATATTTTAATTTCTCTATACCTAATTGTAAAATACCTTCAGGGGTATTAGCAATTTTAAATAAAATAAAAGTTATTTTATTTACTGTTTTATCAGTTGATTGAGCAGATAATATTAACGATATTAATAATTCAAAATCTGATGAAAAAAATAATTCTATCATAGGATTTGGTTCATTTACATGAAATAATGATAAAATTTCATAACGTTTTTTTTTATTCATACTGTTATATTATTTTCTAAAATTTGAATAAATACATTTTAAACATTTTTTTTTCTTTTTTATTTTATTCTTATCTAAAAAATTTTTAAAAGCAATTAAAAAACCTAATACTAAAAATCCTCCTGGAGAAGATTCTGCTAAAATTATTATATTTTTACTTAATATTGTAAAAAAATAATTTGCTCCTAAAGTATTAAAAATTTTATTAATTCCAAATAAAAAGGTACCATGACCTAATATCTCTCGTATTGAACCTATAAAAAACATTGCTAATGTTGACCCCAATCCTGTCAATAATCCGTCAAAAAAAGCAACTAAAACAGAACTTTTATAAGCTATAGATTCTGCTCGACCAATTACAATACAATTAGTTACTATTAGAGGAATAAAAACCCCTAATGATTTATATAAATTAAATTGATATGCATGCAATATCATTTCGATACAAGTGACTGTTGAAGAAACAATTAACATAAAAATAGGAATTCTGATATTTTTAGGTATCACATATTTAAATATAGAAATAATACTATTTGTAATAGTTAAAATAAATGTTGTAGCAATTCCTAATCCTATTGCATTTACTACATTTGTAGTCATTGCTAAAACTGGGCACAAACCTAAAAGTTGAACTAAAGAAGAATTATTAGACCATAATCTTTTCTTAAAAAAATCATTCCATTTCATATATTTTATCTCTTTAAAGAAAATATTAATGGTATTCTCTTGATAAAAATTACCGTTCTTTTTATAGCATTAGTTACTGCCTGAGGTGTAATAGTTGCACCTGTAAATTGATCGATTTGACCACCATATTTTTTTAATAATACATGATTGTCTTGTTCATTAATCACACTTAAATCTTTAAATTTAGTAATCCAATTAGAAATAGATATATCGATTTTATCTCCAATGCCAGGAGTTTCTTTATGAGATAAAACTCTGACACCAATAATTTTTCCATTTAAATATGCAGCTACTAACATATAGATTGAACCAGAATATCCATCTGGAGCTGTACTTTCAACAATAGCAACTTTTGCTATTTTATCTTGAAATAACAACCATAAATTATGTTTTTTTAAATCTCCTAATAATTCGTTCTCTACTAAATATTTTTTTTTTTCATAGGAATTATAAATACTATAAGGTATTACCTGCTGAATAAATATTTTTTTTTCTTCTTCTTTTTGATTTTTTATTTGGTTTTTTGTAATATAATTTATATATCCAACAATACATAAAGATAAAACAGAAAAAAAACTCATTATAAATGAATTTTTTAATATTTTTTTCAAATATTTCATATTTTTTTATGTCCATATCCAGATGTTTTTAAAAAATCATCTATTAATGGAACTATCATATTTCCAAATAAAACTGAAAAAGCTATTCCATCTGGATAATCGCTGTAATTTCGAATTATATACACTAAAAACCCAATTATTAAACCAAAAATTATTTTCCCTATATTACTATAAGAAGTTGTAACTGGATCAGTAGAAATAAAAAAAGCACATATCATTGTTCCACCAGAAAAAAAATGAAACAATGGACATACAATAAGATTAGTTGAAAAAAAATAGTTAATAGTCGAAAAAATAAACAAAGAAAATAAAAAACTAAATGGAATACGCCAACAAATAATTTTTTTATATAATAAAAAAAAACCACCTAATAAAAAACTTATATTAATATAATTCCAAGATGAAAAAATAATTATTTTTTTATTTTTTAGACTTATATTTTCTAATGAGGTATTATAAGAAGCACGAGATTTATTTTTAAAATCATTTAAAGGAGTTGCTTTTGTAAAAATATCAGGATCGTTATCTATAAAAACGTCACTTTTACTTGTTTGAAAAAAAATTTTATTTATTGAAATTGTTACATCATCTAAAGAAAATAACTTAGTATTTTCCTTATAACAAGCACTCATATATAAAGGAAAAGATATAAGTAGTACAGCATAACCAACCATAGCTGGATTAAATATATTTTGACCTAATCCTCCATATAAATGTTTCGCAACAACAATAGCAAAAAAAGAACTAAACATTATCATCCACCAAGTTAACGTAGCAGGAACACTTAAACCTAGTAATACTGCAGTTACGATTGATGAATTATCTAATATGTTATTTTTAATATTTTTACCACGTATTTTTAATATAATTATTTCAAATAGCAAAGAAAATATTATAAATAATAAGATTTGTATTAATACTACTACACCAAAAAAATAGCATTCTGTTAATATAGCTGGAATAGATGCTATAAGTACAAAAAACATAATGTTTTTTACACTGTAATGATTATATATATAAGGAAGATTCATTTTTTATATTATTTAAAAGGTAAGATTATAAAATTTTATTTTTTTAATTTCGCGCGTTCTATTGAAGATCGTAATATTTCTTTTCTAATATTTTTTTCTATTTCTTGTTTATTAACAAATTCTTTTTTTGACGTTTTTTCTAAAACAGAAAACTTCATTAAATTTGTATTATTAAAATCGTTTTTATTTTCATGAACAATTGTTTTTTGGTTTAATATTCTTGCTTCTCTCTGCTGAAAATGATTAAAAAACATTTTTTTTCGCTTAATTTCTGTATCTATTTCATTTTGAATTATTTTTTCACGCTTAAAATATTTTACTAATGGAATATTACTAGGACAAACTTTTTCGCAAATTTTGCACTCAATACAATCCATAATATACGATGATTTTGCTTTTTCATGATGATTATATTTAGAATGTAAATATAGTTTTTGAGGCAACAAATTAACTGGACATACTTGAACACAATAGCCACAATTAATACATGAATAATTAATAGGTTTTTTCGTTTTTTTTTCGTATTTTCTTATTAAAACACAATTTATGTCTTTTGATATGGAATAATTTAAATCAATAAGTATATTATTCATAAATACACCTCCTATATATATCATATAATCTAAATTATTTTTAATCTTTAAATAATTTAAAAAAAAATTTATAGGAGTGCCTATTCTAATTAAAAAATTTTTAGATAAATGATTTTTATCATTATATAAACTAACAATTCTCTGAATTAATGGTTCTCCATTAATAACAGCTCTTTTAATAGCATATACAGTTGCAATATTAAAAATAAGATATCCTATGTCTATAGAATGTTGTCCATAAGGAATGTCTTTTCCTGTTAAAGATTGAATAATTATTTTACTACTACCTGCAGGGTATTTTTTTTTAAAAATACAAATTTTAAATAATGGTTTATTTTGAATTAATAATTTAATTTGTGAAATTAATTTAATTTTATCTTCTTGAATCACAATAAAAATATTTTTTACTTTAGATATCCAAGATATAATTTCACACCCTATAAATATTTCATTCAAATAATTGTTCATTAAACAATAATCAGCAGTTATATAAGGATCACTTTCAACTGCATTTACAACCAATGTATGTACTTTATTAATACTTAACATTAATTTTTTAGACGAAGAAAAATAAGCACCTCCAAGACCTACTACACCTGATCGATAAATAATTTTTATTAAACTTTGAGGAGAATACAATTTATAATTATTAATTTTTTTTAGTCTAATCCATTGATCTAAATAATCAGATATAATTGTAATTTTTATATTTTCTTTATTAATACCAAAACAATTAGAATTAAATTCTATATTTTTAATTAAACCTGAAGTAGGAGCATGAATAGGAACACTCAAACAGTCACCAAAAGTTAACGGTTCACCACACAATACTTTTTGATTAATTTTTACTCTTAACATATTTTTTTTTAAAGTATTATATTTAACATGAACAAAAAACTCTTTAGGATAAGGAATATAATTAATAATATAATTATCTAATTCTGTGTTTATTGATAAGCATTTAATTCCACCTGAAAAATTATATTTTTTTTTTATTAACAAAGTGTAATACAAAATTTTTCCAAAATTTATTAAATAAATATTTTTTTAAAATACGTGTTATTTTTAACATAATATTATTCTTTAATGATTTTAATACAATTAGTTGGACAATGTAATAAACAGATATTACAACCAGTACAAAATTTTTGTACTACTGTATGCATGAAGTTAGGAGCTCCAATTATTGCATCTACTGGGCAAAAAATAGCACATTTAGAACAGCCTACACAATTTTTTTCATCAATTTTTACTGTTGTATATACAAGTGATTTATTTTGAATATTAATATCTTCTATATTTTTATCTAAATTTAATAATTTAGTAATTTTAAAGATTAATTCACTTCCTCCAGGTATACACTTATTAATCTTTTCATTTTTATTTATTATGGCTTTCGCATAAGGATAACAACCTGGATAACCGCATTGTGCACATTGACTTTGAGGTAATTCATTATTAATTTTATTTATAATAGGATCTGTTTTTACAGGAAAAAGATAATGAGTATATGCAAGTATTAATCCTAATAAAAAAGATACCAAAGAAAAAATTAAAATAATTATTATTATAGACATGATTAAATTTTTATTAAACCTCTAAAGCCCATAAACGAAATAGCAATTAAACTGATGGTAATAAGAACAATAGGAGAACCTTTAAATGCAATAGGAATATCAGATAATAATATACGCTCTCTAATACTTGAAAATATAATCATTACTAAAGAAAAACCTAAAGCAGAACTCATCGCATAAAAAATTGACTCTAAAAATGTATAATTTTCATACAAACAAAATAAAGGAATTGCTAAAACTGCACAATTAGTTGTAATTAATGGTAAAAAAATACCAAGTATGCGATATAAAAAAGGACTAGTATTACGTAAAATTATTTCTAAAAACTGTACCAAAAATGAAATTACTAACATATATATAATAATTCTTAAATAAACTAAATTAAATGGAGATAAAATTAAAAAATTAACAAACCATAAAATCATAGTAGATATAAATACAACAAAAGTAGTCGCAAAGCTAATACCTACTGCAATTTCTAATTTATTTGAAGCTCCTGTAAAAGGACACAAACCAAGAAATTTTACTAAAATAAAATTATCAATTAATATATTTGATACAAAAAATAAAAAATAATTTTTCACTTATAATTTCCATTTATAAAAAATACAATATAATTGGATAATATATTATAAAAAAATTTAAATTATTTATATATAAAAAGAAAATTATTGATCAAACGTTCTGTGGTATCTACAGTTATTTGAGTGCATAAATCAATCTCAATATTAACTAATTCTCCAACTTTTTTATAACCTATTGTTGTTAAAGATAATGTTTCTGGTATTATACTTACACAAAACTCATTCTTAATAATATTAACAATTGTTAGACTTATTCCATCTATACAAATAAAACCTTTATAAAAAATATATTTTATTAAAGATATATCTGTTATTTTAAACCATATAATATAATTATTATCTAATTTTATTATTTTAGATACTTCAGCAGTATTCATAATATGACCAGATACTATATGTCCTCCAATTTCATCACCATACTTAACAGATCTTTCAATATTAATATAATCACCTATATTTAAAAGCCCTAAATTAGTATGGGCAATTGTTATTTGCATTACATCAAAAATTACATAACATTGGTCAATTTTTTTAACTGTTAAACAACATCCATTATGCGAAACTGAAGCTCCAAGTTGTAATTTATTTAATAAAATAGATGGAAAATGCATGGTATAAGTATATAATTTTTTTTTCTTATCTATAGAAATAACTTGAGCAATTCCATGAATAATACCTGTAAACATAAAATATCCTTAACTTAATGTTATTTAAATTTTTTTTATTTATAAAAAACATTTATTTTTTTAAAAAATTCATGTATGTTTTAATAGAGAAAAAAATATTTTTATGATAAAATATTTCAAATAATTATTCTAATTTTTACGTTCGTAGCTCAATTGGTTAGAGCACCACTATGACATGGTGGAAGTTAGTGGTTCAAGTCCACTCGAACGTAATAAAAAATGACAATATATTTTTAAACTAGGCGATTCTTATTTGATTCAAAATATTATTGAAAAATATAAATATAAACTATTCTTAATAGCATATAGTGGTGGAATGGATTCTACAGTATTATTATATCAATTATTAAAAATTAAACAAACAGACGATCAAATTAAAATACGTGCTATTCATATTAATCATAATATTCATACTCATTCAAAAATATGGCAAAAACATTGTTTCGATACTTGTGAAAAACATGATATACCATTAATTATTGAAACAATAAATATAAATATTACAAAAAATATTGAAGAAAAATTACGTATTAAAAGATATAACTTGATTTATAAACATTTATTTAATAAAGAAATACTGCTGACAGGACATCACTTAAACGATCAATGCGAAACATTATTTTTATCTTTAAAACGAGGTAGTGGTCCGACTGGATTATCTGCAATGTCTTCTGAAACAATTTTTGGAAAAACTAAAATTGTTCGTCCATTTTTAACAACAACAAAACAAGAACTTAAAAAATGGGCTAATTTAAATAAATTAACATGGATTGAAGATTTTACTAATTTTGATACAAACTATGACCGTAATTTTATAAGATATAAAATACTTCCAATTTTAGAAGAAAAATGGCCGTTCTTTTTAAGAAATTGTTTCCGTACTACAAAAATATGCAATGAAGAAACTAAATTAAAAAATATTTTTTTAAAAGAAAAAATTAAAAAATTTCTTCACTTTAACGAATGTTTAAATATTAAAAATTTTAAAAATTTGAAAGAAGAAGTATGTAAAGCATTAATTCGATATTGGATTTCTTTAAAAAATATTAAATTACCATCATATAAAACTATTCAACGTATATATAATGAAATTATATATAGTCGAAAAGATGCTAACATAAAAGTAATTATCAAAGAAAACGAAATCAGACGTTATAAATCATCTCTTTATTTTATTAAAACAACAAAAAGCATTAAAAATATGATTATATTTTGGCACGATACTAATCATAAATTAACTCTTCCTAATAATTTAGGATATATTATAAAAAATAACAAAGAAGGTATTAACATACCAACACCTAAAAATAGTGAATTCATTAATATTCGTTTTCAATATTCAGGAAAAATATTAATTTTAGGAAGACAAAAACGAAGAAATATTAAAAAAATTTGGCAAGAATATAATATTCCTCCTTGGTTACGTAATCAAATTCCTCTGTTATTTTATAATGATCAATTAATTAGTGCATTAGGCGTTTTTATTATTAATCAAAAAATTAAAAATGTAGAAAAAAACAATAAAAACGAATGGAATATATCGTGGATAAATAATATTCAATTAAATTATTGTAATAATTTTTTATTTAATTAAATGAGCTTACATTGTTTTAATGTTCAAAATTACTTAGATAATTTTAACAATTTTAATATTTTATCAGAACTTATTCTTTCATATAATCTTGGAAAATCTTTTATTTTTTGAGATAATAATGGTTTTTTAATATCATCCCAAATAAGATTTGAAACTAAAAATAGCTCTGTTTTTTTAGATAAAACAGGTAGAATAGGTTTTAAAAAAATCATAATTATTCTAAATAAATTAATTCCTGTAGTACAAATCATATGTAATGTATTGTTTTTTTCTATTTTTGTTTGAATCATCCAAGGTTTTTTTTCATTTATATATTGATTTGCTATATCTAATAATTTCATAGAACTTCGAATAATTGAACTAAACTTTCTATTTTCAAAAAAAATTTCTATTTTTTTAGTTGCATTAACAAAAGATTCGTATAAATTATAATCATCTAATCTATCAGATAAATATCCATTAAAATACTTATTAATAAAACTAGCACTTCTTGATGCTAAATTTACTAATTTATTTACAATATCACTATTAATTTTATATATAAAATCATCTAAATTTATCTCAATATCATTAATATTATTTGTTAATTTACTTGCATAATAATAACGTAAACTATCAGAATCAAAACATTTTAACCAATCTGATGCTTTAATTGAAGAACCTCTAGATTTTGATAATTTTAACCCATTCAGTGTAAGATGACCATGCACAAAAATACCATTAGGTTTTCGAAAAGAAGATGCTTCTAATATTGACGGCCAAAATAATGTATGAAAATAAATAATATCTTTTCCAATAAAATGATATAATTCACATTTAGAATTTATATCCCAAAATTCATTAAAATTTAAATTTTTATTTTTTAAACAAAGGTTTTTAAATGAACTTATATATCCAATAGGAGCATCTAACCAAACATAAAAATATTTATTTAAAAAATTAGGAATTTTAAAACCAAAATATGGCGCATCACGAGAAATACACCATGTCTTTAAACCTGATTTTAACCATTCTTCTGTTTTTTTTATTATTGAATTTTCTAAAACCCCAGAATATATCCATTTGTTCAACATATTTGAAAAAAATGGCAAATTAAAATATAAATGTTCAGTTTCTTTTAAAATTGGAGGTGTTCCTGAAATTGCTGAAATAGAATTAATTAAATCTATAGGTTCATAAATTGAACCACATACTTCACAAATATCTCCATATTGATTTTCTGAATAACAAACAGGACATGTGCCCTTAATAAATCTATCTGGAAGAAATATTTGTTCTTTATTATCATAAAATTGAATAATTTTTTTCTTATGTAAAAGTTTTTTATCATTTAAAGCAGAAAATATTTTTCTAAGTAAAAATAAATTTTCTATACTATGTGTATTATGATAGTTATCATAAGAAATATTAAAATTCATCAAATCTATTTTATGTTCTTTTTGAATATATTTTATTAACTGTTTTTCGGATATTCCTAAATCTTTAGAACGTAACATGACAGCTGTACCATGTGCGTCATCAGAAGAAACAAACCAAACTTCATGGCCTCGCATCCTTTGATAACGAACCCAAACATCTGCTTGGATATGTTCAAGCATATGTCCTATATGAATAGGACCATTGGCATATGGCAAAGCACAAGTAACTAGTATTTTTCTAAGTGTAGTAGACATAAAATTAATATTTCATTTATCAAAATAATTAATATAATATACAAAAAAATAATCGTAAAGTACTTATTTTAAAAATCTATAAATAAATTTTTAAAAATAATTATAAGTTTAAAATACTTTTTCTTTATAAATACGACTAGGAACTACTCCATTTTGGATTTTATATTTGGATTCACAACGAGCACTATAAGGACGAATAACTGATTTAGAAAGTAGTTCAAAACTTAATGCCGCAATTTTAATTTTCGGGGTTAATACTAGTGTTAAATTACCAGCATTGAAAATTTCTAAAACTATATTACCATTCCAACCCGGATCAATTCTATGAGATGTTACATGAATCATTAAACCTAGTCTTGCCAAAGAAGATCTACCATCTAACCAACCGACTAAATTATTAGGTAAAGTAATACTTTCTAAAGTTGAAAATAATACTAAAGATTTTGGTTTTAAAAAAAATGGATTTTTTTTAGAAAATAATTTTTCGTTGCTCATTACTTTTTTTAAATTTTTAGATATTTTTTCTTGTGAACTACTTAAATTAATACAAGAAATAGTATGATCATAAAAAATACGAAATTTATTTCCAAGATGTATATCAACAGTAATTCCATTAATCAGTTCTTTCTGAGGGTGAGGTGTAATAATTAATTTTTTCTGAGCCAACCACTCTTCAATATCTTGATCACATAAACGCATGATTTTTCCTATATTTTTAAAATCTCTTAATATTGATATCTTATACATTTATTTATAGCAGAGAGATATGTTCGCACATCTTCTGCTATTTTAAAAACATTAAAATCATAATAAATTATATAATCAATTTAATTTATAAAAAACTAAAACATTTATAGTTTAAATTATTTTTTAATCAACCAATCTGTATGAAAATACCCTATTTTATCAATTCTCTTATAAGTATGCGCACCAAAATAATCTCTTTGAGCTTGAATTAAATTAGCTGATGAAGAAGAAGTTCGATAACTATCATAATATGATATAGCAGAAGAAAAAGCAGGAACGGGAATACCATATTTTATTCCATATATAACAATATTTCTTAAAGATTTTTCATATTCATTAGATACTTGTGAAAAATAAGATGTTAATAATAAGTTAGATATATTATTATCAATATTAAATGCATCTGTTATTTTTTCTAAAAAATTAGCTCGAATAATACATCCTTCTCTAAAAATTTTAGCAATTTCACCATATTTTAAATCCCAAGAATACTTTTCTGATGCTTTTTTTAATTGAGAAAATCCTTGAGCATAAGAAATAATTTTCCCTAAGTATAAAGCTCTTCGAACTTCTTCAATAAATTGTTTTTTATTTTCAAATGATATATGTTTTAAAGTAGGACCTTTTAGTATTTTTGAAGCAATAATACGTTGTTCTTTCAGCGAAGATAAATATCTTGAAAAAACCGATTCAGTAATTAATGTAAGAGGTTCTCTTAGTTCTAAAGCATTTTTACTGATCCACTTACCAGTACCTTTATCCTCTGCTTGATCTAGAATCAAATCTAACAAATAATTATTTTTTTTATCTTTTTTAAGAAAAATATTTTTTGTTATTTCAATTAAATAACTATTTAATTCCCCTTTATTCCAGTCAGAAAATATACTTGCAAGTTCTTCATTATTTAAATTTAATAAATTTTTTAAAATAAAATATGATTCTGAAATTAATTGCATATCACCATATTCGATTCCATTATGAATCATTTTTACATAGTGTCCAGAGCCATTAGGACCTATATAGGTCACACAAGATTCTTTGTTAAACTTAGCAGATATATCTTTTAAAATAGGAGAAATTAGTTCATATGCTTTTTTTGATCCACCTGGCATAATAGAAGGACCATGTAATGCACCAAATTCTCCGCCAGAAACACCCATTCCAATAAAATGTATACCTTTCTTCAAAAGTTCATTACTTCTTCTAATAGTCTCTTTATAAAAAGTATTACCTCCATCAATTAATATATCTCCTTTTTCTAAATAAGGAAGAATAGATGAAATAGTATTATCTGTAGGAGATCCTGCTTTTACCATTAATAAAATACATCTTGGTTTAATTAAAGAGTTTATAAAATTTTTAATAGAAAAATATGGAAAAATATTTTTTCCTTTATTTTTTCTTACTATTTCTTCCGTTGTTAATCTAGTTCTATTGAAGATAGATACACGGTAATTTTTACTTTCAATATTTAATGCTAAGTTTCTGCCCATTACAGCCATACCTACAACACCAATTTGTTGCTTTAACATTTGTTTCTCCAATTTTAAAAATATATAATTTTTTTAAAATTACACTATTAAATTATATTTATTACACAATAAATGATATTACAACTATTTTCAATTTTTCATTTTTTAAACAAAAAACATTTTAATAAACATATAAAAAATTAAGATTATTACAATACTAAAAATTAATTGTATATCTTGTAATTCTATAAATGTTTTGTTTTTTTGTTTGAATTGATTTGTACAATAAGAAAAATTTACATATATTATATGTTAATTTTATTGAAATTTTTTGAAATTAAAATAAACTTAAAATATTTTAAGTTAAATATTATTTTTATTAATTGTTTTATAAAAAATATCAATTTAAGAATAAAATTTTTACGATCTTATTGTCTTTCTTTTTTTTAAGTTTTCAATAATTAAATTAAAATTTAAATTTTGATCATGTAGTAATACAATTAAATGATAAATTAAATCTGAAGATTCGTTAATTAACTCATGTGTATCTTTTTTCATTGCAGCTAATATTGTTTCTACAGCTTCTTCGCCTACTTTTTGTGCAATTCGTTGAGTTCCAGATTTATATAAACTAGATGTATATGAATCTTTTAAATTATTATTTTTTTTGTCTTCTATTGTTCTTTCTAATTCAGAAAGAAAAGATAAATAACTATTTTTTAAAGAAAAACAACTTTTTTTATTTAAATGACATGTTTTTCCAGTGGGTTCAACTAAAACTAATAATGAATCATTATCACAATCTGTAGTTAGTTCTATCACTCTTAAAAAGTTTCCTGAAGTTTCTCCTTTTGTCCATAATCTTTTTTTACTGCGAGAATAAAAAGTCACAAAACCTTCTTTTTGTGTTTTTAAAAAAGCTTCTTCGTTCATATAACCATGCATCAAAACTTCATTAGACAAATAATCTTGAATAATTGTTGGAACCATACCATGAGTTTTATTCCAATCTAATTTTGGTATTTTTTTTGATTTTATTAACATTTTCGAATCTCTATTCCTTGTTGAATTAAGAAATCTTTTAAAAGTTTTATACTAACTATATTTTTATGAAAAACAGAAGCAGCTAATACACCATCAACATTAGAATAATATAGTGCTTCATAAAAATGCTTTAAATTTCCAGCTCCACCTGATGCAATTAAAGGTACTTTACATAGTTTTTTCATTTCTTTTAATTGCAATAAATCATATCCATTTTGTAATCCATCTTGGTTCATCATATTTAAAACAATTTCTCCAGCACCATATTTTTGAACTTGTTTTATCCAATCAGATGTTGTCCAGTTAGTTTGATAAGTACGATTAATATTACCTGTATATTGTTGTACCATATAATTTTTACTGACTTTATCAAACCATGAATCAATACCAACAACCATACATTGTACACCAAAACGATCTGAAATTCTTGTTATTAAAGTAGGATCAATTAACGCGGAAGAATTAATTGATATTTTATCAGCACCAAAAGATAATATATTTTCCGCATCCTTTACACTTTTAATTCCACCAGCTACACAAAAGGGAATATTAATTACTTCAGCGACTTTTTCAATCCAACTTCTATCGACTAACGTATTATTAGTTGCGGCAGTTATATCATAAAAAACTAATTCGTCAATACCTTCTTTTGCATAGCGTTCAGACAATGAAATTATGTTACCTACAATTTGATGATTTTTAAATTGAACACCTTTTACTACAACTCCATTACTAACATCAAGACATGCTATTATTCGTTTTGCCAACATTTTAAAGCCTCTTTTATTGTAAATCTTTTTTCTAATAAACTACGACCAACAATCACACTACTTACTCCAGTTTTTTTTAAAGAAAAAATATCAGATATACTTGATACTCCTCCTGATGCTTGAAATTGAATATGTTTAAATCTTCTTACAATTTCTTTATACAATATAGTATTAGGACCTGATAAAGTACCATCTTTAGATATATCTGTACAAAGTACATGTTTTAAATTTTCAGAAGAAAAAAAATCGATAATTTCTTCTAATGTAGAATTAGTTTCTTGTAGCCAACCATTAATTAATATTTTTTTTTCATTATTTATAATATTAACATCTAATGCTAAAACAATTTTATTAGAACCATAAATTTTAAACCATTTTTTTACTTCCATTTTATTTGTTACTGCAGAAGAACCAATAACAACTCTTTTAAAACCTAATTCAAATAATGTATTTATATCTTTTTCAGTTCGTATTCCCCCACCAATTTGAATGGGAATTTTAGTATAAGATATTATCTCCTTAAAAAGTTTTAATTGTCTTTTTTCTACATTCTTTGTACCATTTAAATCAACTAAATGAATAATTTTTACTCCTTTCTTTTTATATTCTATAAAATGTTCATATAAATTTATATTATAAAATTTTTTATGTAAATAATTGCCTTGATACAAACGAACTGCTTTTCCTTCTAGAAAATCAAATGCTGGAATAATCATAAAATTATATCTCTAAAAAATTTTTTAGTAATTGAGCCCCTACATCACCTGATTTTTCTGGATGAAATTGAACTCCAAAGAAATTATTTTTTTGAATAACAGAACTAAAAGATATTCCATAATTAGTTGTTGCTAAAGTATATTTATTCACTGGTACAATGTAGCTATGTACAAAATAAAATCTAGAGTTTCTTTGAATATTTTTAAATAATGGATGCACTTTATTAAAAGTAATATAATTCCAGCCAATATGCGGCAAAGATAAATGTGAATTTTTTAACAAAATAGTTGAAGAATTATTTAAAATACCAAGTGTATTTATTCCATTACATTCTTCACTAAATTTACAAAAAATCTGCATTCCAAGACAAATACCTAATACAGGTTGCTTAATACTTTTAATAATATTAATTAAATTTTTTTGGTTTAAAATATTCATGACTGCTGAAGCAGTTCCTACACCAGGTATTATAAGTTTTTTAGATTTTATTAACAAATTAGGATCAGAAGTAATTTGAGACGTATATCCTAATCTTTTAATAGCTATTTTAATTGAAGTTAAATTAGCACATCCAGTATTTAATATCACTATTGTCACTATAATATTCCTTTTGATGTTGGTAATGTTTCCCCTTCTATTTTAATTGATTGACTCAGTGCTTTTCCAAATGCTTTAAATAAACTTTCAACACAATGATGATCGTTATTTCCTTTAAACGATAAATGTAAAGTAATTTTCATAGATTGACAAAGAGAATAAAAAAAATGTTCTACCATATCAGTACTTAAATCCCCAACTTTCTGATATCGAAAACTACCTTTAAAATTTAAATATGGACGATTCGATAAATCAATTACACATTTTGCTATACTTTCATCCATAGGTAAAACAAAACCAAATCTAGATATTCCATTTTTATTTTCTAATGCTTTTAATAGTGCCTCCCCTAAAACAATACCTGTGTCTTCTACTGTATGATGATCATCAACTTTTAAATCTCCTTCAGCCTTTATATAAATAGAAATACCACTATGTATTGACAATTGTTCTAACATATGATCAAAAAAGTTTATTCCCGTTTTAATATTACTTGAATGTTCTGAATCTATCCAAACTTTGACATGTATAGAGGTTTCTTTTGTTTTTCTAAAAATTTCTCCAAATCTATTTTGTTGTGTAATTTCTTTTACAATATTTACCCAATTAAAAGTATCGTCTTTATATTGTATACCTTGTAATTTTATATTTTTTGCTAAATCCATATCTGTTTGTCGATCACCAATAACATAGCTACTTTTTTTTTCAATTTTATTTATCCATGTTTTTAACAATTTAATTTTAGGTTTTCTACATTCACAGTTATCATGTGCAAAATGTGGACAAATTAGAATATCTTCAAATATTATTCCCTCTGATCGAAAAACATCTAAAATAAAAAAATGAGGTATATTAAATTTTTCTAATGGAAATGATTGTGTACCTAATCCATCTTGGTTTGTAACCATAATAAATTTATAACCAAACTTCATTAATTTACATAATGAAGAAATTACCTTTTTTTTAAATATAATTTTATTAATTTTATCAACCTGGAAATTATCTTTAGGCTCATCAATTAAAGTACCATCTCGATCAATTAACAATATTTTTTGTTTCATTTATACAACCTTATAATTACAACATTATAGCTTAGATAAAATTTTAATTTCTTCAATAAAACGTGAACATTCTACATGAGAGCCAATTGATATTCTTAAACATTCTTTTAAATGCATCTTATGATGTTGATTTCTTAAAATTATACCTTTTTCCCATAATTTCTGAAATATTTTCTCAAACATATGAAACTTCACTAAAACATAATTAGCATGACTATTATAAATTTTTTTTACTAAAGAAATTTGTTTCAATTCATTAATCAACCAATTACGATTTAAATTTAGTTTTAAAACTCTATCTTTCATAATTTTTATTGCATTTTTACTTAAAGACTGGATGGCAATATCAGCAACAATTGTAGCAATTGGATACGGACTAATTACTTTATTTAAAATATCAATAATTTCCTTATTTGCTAAAGTAAAACCACATCTTATACCTGCTAATGAAAATGCTTTGGATAAAGTCCTTAAAATAATTAAATGCGGATAATTTTTTAAACAACTAACCATACTATTTTCAGAAGAAAATTCTATATATGCTTCATCAATTACAACTAGAGCACATCCCAAAGTTATTTTTAATAAATTAATAATATCTTTTCTTAAAATAATATTTCCAGTAGGATTGTTAGGATTACATATATATATTAATTTAACTTTATTAAGATTACGTTGAATATTTTCTAAATCTATTTTCCAAGTGTTTTTAAACGTAGGAATTTCTTTTATTTCAACATTTGAAATCTTTGCATTTAAAGCATACATATCATAAGTTGGGGGACAACAAATAATTGCATCTTTTTCAGGATTACAAAAAGCTTTAATTAATAATTCGATACCTTCATCAGCACCTCTAGTGACTAAAATTTGATTACTTAACAAACCAACATATTCAGAATAAGATAAAATTAAATTCTTAGGTTGACATTCAGGGTAACGATTAAATGACTCAATATTAGTTCTAAATAGACTGGGTATAGGACATTCATTTGCATTAAGCCATATATTACCATTTCCACCAATACGTCTTGCTGATTGATAAGGTTTTAAATTTTTTATATTTGATCTAACTAAATGTATTATACTATCCTTCATATCTATCCTTTAAAAAATTTACTCGAATTTTAACAGCATTATTATGTGCTTCTAATTTTTCTGCTTTAGATAAAACATCAAGCGTATTTGATAGATCCATAAATCCTTGAGATGTCAATTCTTGTACTAATATACGTTTTTTAAAATCAGATAAACCTAAAGCAGACTTGGAAATAGATTTTCCATATGTTGGAAGAACATGATTAGTTCCAGAAGCATAATCACCTGCTGATTCAGGAGACCAAGGTCCTAAAAAAATCGAACTAGCATTCAATATGTGACGAAGTAATGATCTTGGTTTTTTTGTATGAATAATTAAATGTTCTGGTGCATATATATTAGATATATTAATAGATTCAACTAAATTTTTTGTTAAAATTATTGAACTATTTTTTAAAGCAGTATATATATTAGAGGACCTAAAAAATTTTTTTAATTGCTTATTAATAGATAAAACAACTTTTTCTGCTAGTTGCATACAAGAAGTTAATAATATTACTTGAGAAGATATTCCATGTTCTGCTTGAGACAATAAATCAGCAGCAATAAAATCTGGATTAGAAGTTTCATCGGAAATAATTAATAATTCAGAAGGACCAGCTAACATATCTATTTCTGGACCATTTAACATAGAACTAACTTGCAATTTTGCTTCTGTAACATAAGTATTGCCTGGTCCAAAAATTTTATCTACTTTAGGAATACTATCAGTTCCAAAAGCCATAGCAGCAATAGCTTGAGCACCACCTATCTGAAATATTTTATTAATTCCACAAACATGTGCAGTATAAATAATTTCATCGCTAATTGGTGGGGGAGAACATAATATTACTTCTTTACAACCGGCAATTTTAGCTGGTATACCAAGCATTAATACAGTAGATAAAAGAGGTGCTATTCCATTAGGAATATAAATTCCAATAGAATTTAAAGGTAAATATATCTGTTGACAACGAATTCCAACTTGCGTTTCAATATCTGTTTCAGGTAAAATTTGGGCCTGATGAAATGCTGTAATATTTTTTTTTGCAACTTCAATTGCTTCTTGTAATATAAAATCAATTCTTAATAAAGAAGATGATATATTTTTTTGAGATAATTGAAATTTATTTAATAAATATTTATCAAATAAGTTGGTGTAATTTTTTACAGCTTTATCACCTAATACTTTCACATTTTTAATTATGTCTTTTACTTTTTTTTTAATAATATTATTTTCTAAATGAATAGGTCTTAATAAAATTTTTTTTTGTTCGTTAGAAGTTAACTTATTCCAATCAATAATTGTGTTAAAATATTGCATAAAACTCTACTCCATCATTTTCTCAATAGGCAAAACTAAAATTGAACTAGCTCCTAATGATTTTAATTTTTCCATTGTTTCCCAAAATAATGTTTCAGTGCTCACCATATGCATAGCGACTCGATTCTTATCTCCAGCTAATTTTAAAATTGTTGGTCTTTCCGCACCATGTAATAAAGATACTACTGCATCAAGCTTGTTAATAGGAGCATGTAACATAATATATTTTGATTCTCGAGCTTTAATAACACCTGTAATACGAGTCATTAATTTATTAATTACTTCTTTTTTTATAAGATTAATATCTCCTGGCTTGCAGATTAGACATGCATATGAACGAAAGATAACTTGTACTTCACGTAATCCATTTGCTTCTAATGTAGCTCCTGTTGATACCAAATCACAAATAGCATCAGCTAATCCAGCTCTAGGCGCAACTTCTACAGAACCGTTTAACATACAAGATTTAAAATTAATTTTTTTTTGATCTAAATAGTTTTTTAATAGATGAGGGTATGAAGTGGCTATTCTAAAGTTTTTTATAGATTCTATACCAATATAGGAAGTATTAACAGGAATTGCAAGAGATAGTCTGCAAACACCAAAATCAAGACGTCTTAACGTAATATAAGAACTATCTATATTTTGTGATTTTCGATTTAATAATTCTTCTTCTAAAACATTTTCTCCTACTATACCCAAATCAACTACTCCATCCATTACTAAACCAGGAATATCATCATCACGCACTAACATAACATCAATAGGCATATTTTCAGCAAAAGCTATTAATTTCTGTTGTTTTAAATTAATTTTAATTCCGCATAATATTAATAATTTTATAGATTCACTGCTTAAACGACCAGTTTTTTGCATGGCTATACGTACACGATTATTATTTAACATCTTCAAAACCCTGTAATATTTTTATGTTTAAAAGTAAATTTATAAAATTACACTTTCTATAAAGCAAAAAAACCCAAAAAAAATTAGGGTTTTTAAAAATTATTTTTATTTTAAAGATATTATTTATTATTATATTTTTAAGTTATACAAATATTTTTAAAAATATATACGTTTAATTTAATTTCTATTTATTATAAATTATATAAATATTTCAAATTATAATATATTTGTTATAAAATATATTTTAAATTTATTTTATCTTCAATTATAAACTTCTACTTTATTTTTAGTTATAAACTTCAATAATTACTATAATCGCAGCATCACTTCCAAAAATTCTAGGAGCTTGGTGAAAAGCAACTATATCAGGATGTTGCGATAACCAAAAAGGTATTTGTTGTTTTAAAATATTTTTTCCGTATCCATGTATAATATGGGCGCAAAAAATTTTTTCTTTTTGACAAATAGTAATTAGTTGACCTAATTTTTTTTGTGCTTGATATTGTGTTAATCCATGTAAATCAAGAGAAATATCTGGCAAATATTTTCCTTGTTTTAATCGTTTTAAAACATTATTTGAATTTTTACTACGTATATAAGAAACTGGGTTTTCCTTAAAAAAATTTTTTTCGTTTTGAAAACGAGAAAAATAATAGCTATGAGCTTCTTGTTCAAAAACCTTTCTTTTTGATGTTATATTTTTATTAACTATTTTATTTATTCTTGAATGAAATATAGTATCTTGTACTATTTCTCGTGTACCATTTAAATACTTACGAAATAAAATATTACCGTTATCAGTATATTCTCGATTTTTGTTCATAATCATTAATTACCAAAGCTTAAATAAATTCATATTGTTTAAAATTATTGTTTTAATAAATATTGTTTTAATTATATAATTTAGTTTTTATAAAAACAACAAAATAAAAATTTTATCATTATATTTTAATAAAAAAATTATTTTTTTATTTTTTTCTGTATAGTTATATTATTTAAATATAAGTTATTTCCATATAAAACAAATAAAAAAGAAGAAAAATATGGCTGGAAATACAATTGGAAAAATATTTTGTGTAACAACTTTTGGCGAATCACATGGAAAATCATTAGGATGTATAGTAGATGGCGTTCCGCCAGGTCTAAAATTATCTTCCGAAGATTTACAAAATGATTTAAATCGACGAAGACCGGGAACTTCTAGATACACTACACAAAGATGTGAATCAGATCAAATTGAAATACTTTCTGGAGTCTTTAATGGAATTACAACAGGAACAAGTATCGGTTTAATTGTTAATAATACTGATCATAGATCTCAAGATTACACAGCAATAAAAGACCTATTTAGACCAGGACATGCTGATTATACTTATCAAAAAAAATATGGTATTAGAGATTATCGAGGAGGTGGAAGAGCATCAGCACGTGAAACTGTGATGCGAGTTGCAGCTGGAGCTATTGCGAAAAAATATCTTAAAACAAAATATGGAATAATTATTAGAGCATATTTATCAACAATAGGTCATATTAAATGTACATTTGAATCATGGGAAGAAGTAAATAAAAATCCTTTTTTTTGTCCTAATTCAAAAAAAATTGAAAATATACAAGAACTAATTAAACAATTAAAAAAAATAGGTGATTCAATCGGAGCTGAAATAACTATTGTTGCTGAAAACATTCCTGTAGGACTTGGAGAACCAGTTTTTGATCGAATAGATGCAGATTTAGCACATGCATTAATGAGTATTAATGCAGTCAAAGGAGTAGAAATTGGAGATGGTTTTTCAGTTATCAACCAAAAAGGAAGTCAAAATCGTGATGAAATTACTCCAGATAGATTTACCAGCAATCATTGTGGAGGTATTTTAGGAGGTATTAGCAATGGTGAAAATATTATACTAAAAGCAGCATTTAAACCTACTTCAAGTATAAAAATACCAGGCAAAACAATTAATATAAACAATGAAAAATCAGAAATAACTGTAAAAGGTCGACATGATCCATGCGTAGGGATTAGAGCTGTACCAATAACTGAAGCAATGGTTGCAATTGTAATTATGGATCATATGTTAAGATTTAGAGCACAATGTGACAAGATAATTGATTAATATATAATTTATCAAAAATAATAACTTATTACTAAAATTATATATTTATTAGCATGATAAAATAGCTTTCAACTATATTTATATTTTAACTTATTTCACTTGATATTTTAGCCAGTTAAATTGAATTTAACTTTATTATAAAAAATAATTAGTATCTATGATATAACTATAAATTTTATTTTTTTTTAAATAAATTCAAATAGTATAATTTAATCGTATTTAATTTGAAATTACAACTTTTAAAAAAACATAATATTTTTGAATTATCTAATAAATTTATTTTATATTTATATAACAAATTTAAAAAACTAACTAAACAAATATTAATTAAACATTCAAAAGTAATCTTTAAAGTATATCATTAATCACATTAAAAAATTTAAATTCATTAAAATCATTTAAATATATTAAAATTGTTATTTGATTGATTTTAAATTTTATATAAATATACCATAAAATATAAAATATTTTTTATGAAGGAAAATAAAACTAATGTTCACAGGAAGTATGGTGGCACTAATTACACCAATGAATAAATCAGGCGGAATTTGTCATTCTAGTTTAAAAAATTTAGTCGACTATCATGTATTAAATAAAACAACAGCAATTGTTTCTGTGGGTACAACTGGAGAATCGGCTACTTTAAGTCAAGAAGAACATATTAAAGTTGTTATGTCAACATTAGAAATTGCAAATGAAAGAATTCCTGTTATTGCAGGAACAGGTGCAAATGCAACAAATGAAGCAATATCTTTAACAAAAAGATTTGAAAAATCTGGAATTTCGGCTTGTCTTACTGTAACTCCATATTATAATAAACCTACTCAAGAAGGATTATATCAACATTTTAAAGCAATATCAGAAAACACAGAACTACCGCAAATTTTATATAACGTTCCTAGTCGTACAGGATGTGATTTGCTACCACCAACTATTGCTCGTTTATCTGAATTTAAAAATATTATCGGAATCAAAGAAGCAACTGGAGAATTATCAAGAATTAATCAAATTAAAAAAATTGTAAAAAATAATTTTCTACTAATTAGTGGTGATGATGCAACAGCATTAGATTTTATACAGTTAGGTGGTCAAGGAGTAATATCAGTAACAGCAAATATTGCTGCTAAAGAAATGACAAAAATGTGTTCATATGCATTACAAGGAGATTTTATTAATGCAAGATTTATAAATGAACGTTTGTCTTTATTACATGAAGCATTATTTATAGAACCAAATCCAATTCCAATTAAATGGATTGCTAAAAAAATGGGTTTAATAAAAAATGATACCCTTCGTTTACCAATGACTCCAATTTCATCTTCTGGACAGATTCAACTTAAAAAAGCTCTTCAATATGCTAACCTTTAATAAAAATGTGTTTTTTTTTAAAAAAAAAATAATCATTTTAAAAATTTTTATTATACTTTCAGTAACTTCTTGCAACATAAATGTTTTACAAAAAAATCATAACCTTTTTATTAATGAAAATAATCAAAATCAATTTAAAAAACTAATTATTCCAAAAGAAATAAATATTCCTACTGAAGATCAAGAATATAAAATACCTTATACAGAAGAAGATTTAAAAAAAGATAAAATTGATATATTTCCTCCTGTATAAATTAATTAGATAAATTAATTAGATAAGAAATATATAAAAAACTTTATTTATATGCTAAAAAACAGGTGCAGATTATCTTAAAAGATTTTCTGCATCATTTATATTTGAATAATTAATAAGTTATTAATGTTTTATACGAATAAATTTTTCATAATATTTTCATAAATTAAAGTTAATATTTTTAAATCAGATATTTTTACACATTCGTTAACTTTATGAATAGTCTTATTAATTAAACCTAATTCAATTATTTGTGCATTAAATTTAGCAATAAAACGTCCATCTGAAGTGCCACCATCTGTAGATAAAATCGGTTTATTTTTGGTAATATTTAAAATAGATTTAATTACAGTATCTGTTAGTAATCCTTTTTTTGTAATGAAAGGAAGTCCAGATAAATGCCATTTTATAGAATAATTAATATTATTTTTTTCTAATATTTTTAAAAAATTTATTTTTATTTGATTTTCAGATATTTCATTGCTAAAACGAAAGTTAAATTGTACAAATAAAGAACCGGGAATTATATTATTACTTCCATTACCTGCATGAATATTGGAAATATTTACACTAGTTGGGGGAAAAAAATTATTACCTTTGTCTAATGGAACAGATAATAATTGCAGAATAACAGGCAATCCTTTATGAATTGGATTATCAGCTAAATGAGGATATGCAATGTGTCCTTGAATACCTAAAATTTTTAAATCTGCTGTCAAAGAGCCACGTCGTCCATTCTTTATAAAATCACCAATTTTATTAGAACTGGTAGGTTCTCCTATTATACAATAATCAATTATGTCTCTTTTAGATATTAAATAATCTACTACTTTTCTTGTTCCATCAATAGCAGAAGACTCTTCATCTGAAGTAATTAAAAAAGATAAACGACCTTTGTAATCAGGATATTTTATTATGAATCTTTTTGATGCTATTAGCATAGCAGCTAAAGCACCTTTCATGTCTGATGCGCCTCGACCAAATAAAACACCATCTTGTATTATAGGATCAAATGGATTATTATTCCAATCTTTATATTCTCCAGGTGATACTATATCGGTATGACCTGCAAATGTTAAAGTTTTTCCTGATCCTCTAGTCGCCCAAAAATTCTTTGTATCATTAATATTAATTTTTTTTATTTTAAATCCAAGATTAGATAAAAAATTTATCATAATATCTTGACAACCTAAATCTTTTGGACTGATAGATGGAATCCGAATTAATTTTTTTGCCAATTCAGTTACTGAACAAGTCATATTTTTCTCTTTAAAATATTTTTTTATAATTTGAAATATTTTTAAAAAATTATTAAAATGGGGCTTAAAGCCCCTTACAACTATTGCTAATAGTTAGAAAATTAATGTTTTAAAAAATTTTTTGATTTGTTAACTATATTATCTACAGTAAAACCAAACTGTTTAAATAAAACATCAGCTGGAGCTGACTTTCCAAAAGTTTCCATACCAATAATTAAACCATTTATTCCTACATATTTATACCAAAAATCTTTTGCACTTGCTTCTATTGCAATTCTTTTAGCAACATAAGAAGGAAGTATACATTCTTTATATTCATTTGTTTGTCTATCAAAAACATTGTTAGAAGGCATTGAAATTACACGCACAGAATAGCCTAAAGAAATAATTTTTTTTGCAGCTAGTAAAGTAATTTCGACTTCTGAGCCGGTTGATATAAAAATAACATCAATAGGTTCTTTAGAAGTATATAATATATACGCACCATATGAAATATTAGTTAATTGTTCTTTATTTCTATGAAACTGAGATAAATTTTGACGTGATAAGATTAATGCTGTCGGTCCTTGTTTCTTCTCAATTGCAAACTTCCATGCTATAGCAGTTTCTACTTGGTCGCAAGGTCGCCATACATCTAGATTAGGAGTCATTCTTAAATTAGCTAATTGTTCTATTGGTTGATGAGTAGGACCATCTTCACCTAAACCAATAGAATCATGGGTATACACAAAAATATGTTTAGTATTCATTAAAGCAGCCATACGAACAGCATTTCTTGCATATTCAACAAACATTAAAAATGTTGAAGTATACGGAATAAACCCACCATGATGTGCAATACCGTTAGCAATTGCAGTCATACCAAATTCACGAACACCATAATGAATATAATTTCCTGATGGATTTTCTGCTATAGAACTAGAAGATGAACAAAGAGTTAAATTGCTAGGAGATAGATCTGCTGATCCACCTATTAATTCAGGCAATAATTTTACAAATTTTTCTAAAGTGTTTTGAGAAGCATTACGACTTGCGATATTTTTAGGATTATTCTGTAATTTAGTAATATACTCATTACTTTCTTTATACCATGTTATAGGTAAATCTTTTTTAAAGCGTCTTAAATACTCTTCTGCAAGTTCAGGATATTTTGATTTATATAAAGCAAATTTTTTATTCCATTCTTTTTCTAATTCTAACCCTTGTTTAATAAAGTTCCATTTTTTATAGATTTCTTGAGGAATCTCAAAAGGTAAATAATTCCATTTTAAATTTTTTCTTGTTAAAATAATTTCAGATTCACCAAGAGGAGCACCATGAGATTCTGATGTACCTGATTTATTAGGAGATCCAAAACCAATAATCGTCTTACAAATAATAATAGAAGGCTTATCTTTTATAAACATTGCTTCTTTAATACTATTCATAATAGAATAGGAATCATGACCATTAACTTTATCTATTACATGCCAATTATAAGACTTAAAACGCATTACTGTATTATCTGTAAACCAATTTGATATTTTCCCATCTATTGAAATACCATTACTATCATAGAAAACAATTAATTTTCCTAACTTTAAAGTTCCAGCTAAAGAACAAACTTCATGTGAGATTCCTTCCATTAAACATCCATCTCCTACAAATACCCAGGTATAATGATTTACTATATCAAAATTTAAACGATTAAAATAAGAACTTAATGTTTTTTCTGCAATAGCCATTCCCACAGCATTTGCTAAACCTTGACCTAATGGACCAGTAGTAGTTTCAACACCTGGTGTTTCTTCTATTTCAGGATGTCCTGGAGTCTTAGAATCGAGTGTTCTAAATTTTTTAATTTCTTCTATTGATAAATTATATCCAGTAAGATGTAGCAAACTATATAGTAACATTGAACCATGACCATTAGATAATACAAAACGGTCTCGATTATCCCATTTAGGATTTTTTGGATTATGTTTTAAGAAATTTCTCCATAATACTTCTGCAATATCAGCCATACCCATTGGCATACCAGGATGACCCGATTTTGCATTTTGAACTGCATCTATACTTAACATACGAATGGCGTTCGATAATTCTTTTTCTAAAGACATAGATTTTTCCCAAATTCTAATTTTGTAAAAAATAAATCAATATTTTATTAAATATTTATATTAATTTTGAAATGATTTTCTCTAAAAGAAATTGATCTTTTCCAAAATTTCTTATACCTTCTGACAATTTTTGGACAGCCATTTCATCTTGATTATGTTCCCATCTAAATTCTGATTCAATAAGAGGGGCAGGTGGTTTAGAAAAAGTAGTAGGTGGATTTAATTTTCTATTAAATACTGTATTATTTAATTCAAGTTCTTTTAATAAGTCAGGAGAAATAGTTAATCGGTCACATCCAGATAATAATAAAATTTGTTGAATATTTCGAAAACTAGCACCCATAATAATAGTTTTATAATTATGTTTTTTATAAAAATTGTATATTTTACAAACAGACTGAACCCCGGGATCTTCGTTATAAGAAAAATTTAATGTTGAATTTTGAGCTATATACCAATCATAAATACGACCAACGAAGGGAGATATTAAAAATACATTAGATTCTGCACAAGCACGTGCTTGAGCAAAAGAAAATAAAAGAGTTAAATTGCAAAAAATATTATCTTTTTTTAATTCTTCTGCTGCTTTTATACATTCCCATGTAGCTGCTAATTTAATTAATACTTTTTTTCTAGAAATACCTTGCTCTTCATACATTTTAATTATTTTTTTTGCTTTTAAAATACATTTTTCTTGATTAAAAGATAAACGAGCATCTACTTCACTCGAAATATAACCCGGTATATATTTTAAAATTTCCACCCCAAGATCAACTAAAATTTTATCACTTGCATTTACTAATTGCTCTTTTTTTGAACCACCCTTTTTTTTAGCATATTTTACTGCTTGATTCAAAAACTTTTGATTGGTATTTAAATTTACTGCTTTCAATATTAAAGACGGATTTGTAGTTGCATCTTCAGGTTTATATTTACAAATAGAATCTATGTCACTTGTATCTGCAACAATTGTTGTAAATTTTCTTAATAATTCTAACTGATTCATATATCACCATTGTTATTAAGGTAGTAAAAATTTAATAAAGATATAAAATATATTTTTTATTGTATTAATAATATTAATATTTTATACATAATTTAAATAATATTTATTTTTATAAAAAAATTAGTATTTTTTTAATATTAAAGAAACATTAGTTCCTCCAAATCCAAAATTGTTAGACATTGCAGTCGTAATTTTTTTAGAAATAGTTTTTTGAATAATATTCATTTTTTTTGCATGAGGTTCTAATATTTCAATATTAATTGAAGGAGCTATAAAATTATATTGTAACATTAATAAAGTATAAATAATTTCATGCACTCCAGATGCCCCTAAAGAATGACCAGTGATAGATTTTGTTGCTGAAATCATTGGTTTTTTTTCATTTGAAAAAGATTTTTCAATTGCTTTTAATTCAATTAAATCACCAATTTTAGTTGATGTTCCATGAACATTTAAATAATCAATAGATAACTGTTTGTTACCTTTTGCTAAATTCATACATCTTAAAGCACCTTCTCCAGAAGGTATAACCATATTATCACCATCAGATGTTGCAGCATATCCAATAATTTCAGCATAAATATTAGCAGAACGAGAAATAGCAGAATTTAAATCTTCAATAACTAAAATTCCTCCTCCACCTGATATTACAAAACCATCTCGATTTAAATCATATACACGAGATGCTTTAATAGGAGTTTTATTAAAATTTGAAGAAAGTGCTTTCATCGAATCAAATTCAGCAGCTAATTCACAACTTACTTCTTCTCCACCACCTGCAAAAATAAGGTCTTGTTTGCCAGATTTAATTAATTCAAAAGCATTTCCAATACAATGTCCAGAAGTTGAACAAGCAGAATTAATAGAATAATTTACACCGTAAATTTTAAATATAGTTGATAAACAAGCCGAAATTCCAGACGTCATAGATTTAATTGCAGTATATGGACTTAAAGAACGAAAACTATAACTATTTTTTACAATATTTATATCTTTTAAATAGTCTTTACGAGAACCTCCTCCAGAACCAACAATCAATCCAACACGAGAATTTTTTTGATAATCTTTATTTTTTAAATTAGCATCTTTAATAGCTTGTTCCATTGATAAAAAAGCATAAATAGAGCCATCAGTCATAAAACGAGATGCTCTTTTACTTATTAAATTTTTATGGTCTAACTTAATATTTCCCCATACTTGACTACGCATACCTAATTCTTTCATTTGTTCTGAAAATGTTATCCCGGAACGACCATGATATAAAGAAGTTAAAACTTCTTGTTTATTATTTCCAATACTAGAAATAATACCAAATCCTGTAATAACAACTCTTTTCACTCACTTTCCTTATTAATAATAAATTTTATTAAATTTAATATTATTTATATAATAAATAATTAATTGTTTTCATTAAAATAAATATAAAATATATTTGGATAAAAAAGTGAGTTTATTTAAAAATACTGGAATTCTTTATATTGTACCAACACCTATTGGCAATTTATCTGATATTACTTATCGTGCTTTAGAAACATTAAAAGAAGTTAATCTAATAGCTTGTGAAAATATTCAACATACTAATATTTTACTAAAACATTTCAATATAAAAAATACTTTAATATCTTTTAGCAAAGATAACGAAGTTCAAAAAACTGATCATTTAATTAATATACTAAAAAAAGGAAAATACATTGCTCTAGTATCTAATGCTGGAACCCCAGTAATCAATGATCCAGGTTATTTACTAATAAAAAAATGCCATTTATTTAACATTAAAATTATTCCTCTCCCTGGACCTTGCGCTGCTATTACTGCATTAAGCGCTTCTGGAATATCTACTCATCGTTTTTGTTATGAAGGATTTCTTCCTTCTAAAAAAAAATTAAGACGTGATTTATTATGTTCTTTAAAAAAAGAAAAACGAACAATTATTTGCTATGAATCAAAACATAGAATAATTGAAACTATTAAAGATATAATAAATGAAATTGGAGAAAATAGACATATAGTAATTGCTAGAGAAATAACAAAAAAATGGGAAATAATTCATGGAAATAAAGCTAGTTTAATGCTTTCTTGGATAAAATCAGATGTAAATCGTCATAAGAAAGGAGAAAATGTTATTATTATAGATGGTTATAAAGAACTAAAAAGCATAAATCCTTCAGATAAGATAATCAATACTTTTACAATATTAAAAAAATTTCTATCACTAAAGCAATCAGTATTTATTACTTCTAAAATCCATAAAATTAATAAAAATAATTTATATCAATATGCAATAAAAAACAAAGAAAAATGACATTATTATTAAAATAACATATAATATTTTTAAGAAGTTGACTAAAACAGTCGCTGTTTAGTAGTTATTCACTAAAGAGAGGAAAGTCCGGGCTCCATAGAGCAAGGTGCCAGGTAACACCTGGAAAGTGCGAACTTATGACTAGTGCAACAGAAAAAAAACCACCAAACTTAATATTAAAGATATATTATTAAAAATGGAAAGGGTGAAAAGGTGTGGTAAGAGCACACCGCATAATTGGTAACAATTTATGGCATGGTAAACTCCACCTGGAGCAAAGTCAAATATAGGTTATTAAGTGTTGCTCGTACTAAAAAAAAACCTGGGTAGACTGCTTGAATTAGCAAGTAATTGCTAATCTAGATGAATGACTGTTTAAAAACAGAACCCGGCTTATCAGTCAACTTCTTAACATAAAATAATTATAATTATCAATAATAAAATATTTCAAAAGGTAATAAATTTATTACCTTTTTACTTAGATTAATTTATTAAAAATAAAAACTAATTTCCTGAAATCTGCATTTCAGATATTAATATAGAACCACATTGAATATTATTTCTAATATCAATATCATTACTAATACTAAGAATATTACACCACATATTTCTTAAATTACCAGATATAGTAATTTCATTTACTGGATATTGAATTTTCCCATTTTCAACCCAGAAACCCATTACACCTTGTGAATAATTTCCACTAACAATGTCTACTCCTTGTCCCATTAATTCCGTTACTAATAATCCGATATTCATATTTTCTAATAAGTTTTGAAATGATATATTTTTATGCGAAATTAACCAGTTATAAATACCTCCAGAATTCCCAGTACTAATTAATCCTAATTTACGAGCATTATAACTATTTAGCAACCAAGTTTTTAATATTCCATTTTCAACTATATATTTTACAGAAGTTGTTACACCTTCATTATCAAATGGTTTGCTGCCTAATCCTTGTTGGATATGTGGATTCTCTAAAATATTCAACCAAGTAGGAAAAATTCTTTTTTGTAAATCATGAAGTAAAAAAGTAGATTTACGATAAACGTTATCACCACTAATAGCCGTTATAAGATGAGAAAAAAAATTAGCAGATATTTCTCTTGAAAATATAATTGAAGCTTTCATAGTATTAATTTTTTTAGGAAATAATCGAGCAATAACACGTTGTGCAGTTTTTTTACCTAAAATATCAGGTTTTTCTAAATTTTCTATTTTTCTAGCAGTTGAATAATAAAAATCTCTTTGCATTGAATTTTTTTCTTTTGCAATCATACAATTATAAGCTGAATAAAGAGTAGACTTATATTTTTCTAACATTCCTAAACTATTTCCAAAAACATTTATAGTAATATGATTACTAAAAAAGCTCCCTTCACTATTAACAATTCTTTTATCAAATTTAAATGCTTCTTTTTCTACTATAGAAGCAAAATCAATTCCATTTTTAATATTCAGTTCAGAAGGATGAAATAAATTAAGATCTTTAGCATGAAAACAAAGTGATTTTAGATCTGGTAATCCCACAAAAAAATCAGAAGAAGAATTTTTAGAAATATCTACAGCAATTTCTAACATTTTTTTAATACTATTAGCACTAAAATCTGTAGATGAAACACTACCTTTAGCAAACTTATTATAAACAGTAATAAATAGTGCACCATCACTATTAAACTCGATATTTTCTACAATATTATTTCTAACATTAACATTAATTCCTATTGTTTTTTTAATAAAAACTTCAATAGAACAATTAGTTGTTTGCTTTGCTAATTGCAGGGTATTTTTTACTGTATTGATTAATAAATTTTCTTCAGTTTTAATTTGATGAATTAATTTCATTTGTAACTCCTAAATAATATATATAATATATAAGTAAGATATATTAATATTAATTTATAAATAACTATATAAAAAAATATAAAAAGGTACATATCAATGAATTATAATAAAATCATTGCAGGTGATAATATACCAAATGATATATATGTTATCATTGAAATACCATCTAATTCATCTCCTATTAAATATGAAGTAGACAAAGAATCAGGCTTTCTTTTTGTAGATCGTTTTATATCTACACCAATGTTTTATCCTTGTAATTATGGATATATTAACCAAACATTATCTATGGATGGTGATCCGTTAGATGTTTTAGTGCCATCTCCATATCCTATACAATCTCATTCAATTATTCACTGTAAACCTATTGGAATGTTACAGATGAAAGACGAATCAGGAGATGATGCTAAAATCATAGCTGTTCCAACAAGTAAAATTTGTACAACATATGAATGTATTAATGATATTTCAGATATATCAGAGTTATTAAAAAAACAAATAGAACATTTTTTCAAATATTATAAAAAAATAGAAACAGAAAAATGGACAAAAATTATAGGATGGGGTAATCATCAAGCTGCAAAATTAGAAATTAGTTCTTCATATGATCGATTTAAAAATAAAAAAAATATATAAAAATTTATTTTTAGTTTATTTTTTCAAAAAATAAAATTTTTTTCATCAATTTTAAAATAAAATAAATGAGATTTTAAATATCCAATTAAATCATATTTTAATAAAAAATAATGTAAATTCAATTGAGAACAAAGATTTAATTTCATTTTTGGAAGTACAAAAAAAAGAACATGATCACTATTAAAAAAAATATTCCATTCTAAAGAAGGAAGAAGATTATTTTTTGGATTTGAATATAATTTAAATAATACATTTCCTTGCTTTATAAAAATTGATTGATTAATTTTAACATATTTAATTAAATTTAAAGAAGGATAAAAAAACAAAACAATATATTTTAGTATTTTATTACTTTTAATATAAAAATTTTTTAAATGAATATCAGCCGATATATGAGGCTGATATAAAGTGCCTAAAAACTTTATATTACCAATACATGTTCCTTCTATTATTGTTGAATGTGGAATAAAAAAATTTAAAATAGAAGAAGGAAAATTCAATAAAAAATATTTACCTTGTATATTCTGTTTATGAAAAAAATCAAATACATTTAAAAATCCAAATAATCTTTTATTTTTATTTTTTAATGGATATATCGCCCAATGAGTGATAAGATTATTTTTTTTAAAATTTACAAATAATTTAAAACAAGATATTTTTTTAAAAAAAGATTTATTTTTTATTTTTTTTTGTAATTTTATATTATTAGCATGTAAAAATATTTTTATATTAGAAAACTTTTTTTTAGTTGTTGATATAAATTTTGTTTGAAAAAATAAATTAGTTTTAAAATTAATAGATGAGTTTAAAATAGACGAATATAAAAATTTTTTAACTATACGAATTTTAGAAGAAATAGAATTTTTATATTTTATTTCGTTTTTTTTATTTATTTCTATATTTTTATAATTATATAAAAATACAACTGGATGATTATTTATAATCCATTGCTTATTAAAAGTTGAAATATTTATTTTTTTAAAAATACCTTTCCAAAATCTTTTTTGATAATTAAATTTTCCATTTACAATAAAATTTATAGTGAAATTTTTATTTTTTAAATAAAAATAAAAATTTTGATTCATCTTATTCCAATGAAACTTAACATTTAAAAAATCTAAATAAAATTTCAAAAACTTTATTTTTTTCATAGTGAAAGAAATATTTTTTTTAGCATTTATATTAATGAGCATTTTAAAACTATTTAAATAAATCATATTATTCCAATTTAGTTTATTTCCTAAAACTAAACCAGAAACAATAGGTGAAAAATAAAAACCATATATATTGAATGTAGATGTAATTGCACCTTTTAAATTAGGTATAAAATAATCTAAATTGTTAGCATTGATAGACGAATTAATATTAATTAAATTTGATATTGATCCTGCTAAAAAGCCTTTATTTTTTCCTGAAAAAAAACTTATTTTAGGTATTTGTATACCATTAATTTGATTGTAGTATAAAGCACCTAATACTAATAATTTTTTATCTATTATATTAGCTTTTACATTAAAACTAGGAATATTAATACTATTTATTCCTTTTTTAAAATTATTTAATATATTAATATTTCCTTTTATTTTAGAAATATATTGATCATTATTTTCTTTATTTAAACCAACTAATTTATTATTTTTATATTTTTTAAAAAATGGAGTACAATGAATTTGATTTAAATAAATATTTGTTAAATTTCCACCACCGAAAATATTTAAAATAACTGATGGCATACCTGGTATATTAATAATATTTTTTAATGATACGTAATAATTATTAATGGTACCTTTTAAAGTTATATTAAAATTTTTTGAAGCAAATATTAAATTTTTCTTAATTGGAAATAATAAACGATGAATATATAGATTAATATATATAGGATGATTTAAATTATTTAATAATACTTTTCCATATAAATTACATTTAAAAAAATCATTAAATTTTAATTTAAATTTAAATTGACTATTAACACTTCCTCGAAATAAAATATTTTTAAATTGATAATGAAAAAAATTCATTTTTTTACATTGTATAGATGTTAAATTTATATTTATTGGAAATGAAAAATTTTTACGATATGAAAGAAAAGATAAAAAATTATTTATTTTTTTTTTATTAAAAATATTTTTTTTATTTAAAAAGTCTTTTGGATTATTTTTTTTTAAGTTTAAAGAAATAGAATCAACATAAGTACTAAGTATAGTAAAATTATTATTAATTAATTTTACTCCACTATTAACATTTGATAAAAGTATATTAATATCATGTGACTTTAGTAAAATTTTATCAGAATAAATGTTTTTTAAAATAATATAATTACTAAAAAAAATATATTTTTCTGATATATTTTTTTTAAAAGATTCTCTTTTTAACGAAAATAAATTATTTTTATTAAATAAAAAAATTAAGTTTTTTGTTTCAATTTTTTTAAAAATTTTATGTACTTTAAATAAAGATGTTGGATCAATTAATATATGAATACTAGTAGCTTTAATAGATGTCCCAAAAAAATTATAAGTAATGTTTTTTAATGTAAAATCACGCCAATTACCTGATATTGATTCTTTTTTTAACCCCAAAAAAAAATAATTAGTAATATTAAAAAACAATTTAAATCCCAAGTTACTTTCTAAGAAAAATACTATTAAAAAAATTAAGCTAGAAAAAAAAATCAAAGATTTAGATAAATATCTCTGATATATACTCATATAAATAATCCTGAATTAAATATTAATTAATACTTGAAAATGTCAAACTATATATTATATTAATTTAAAACAAAAATTTTTATCTCTTTAAATAAACTACTATTTAATTTTATTTTTTTTTTATAGTAAAATCATCTAAAAAATACATGAATTTTAGATTAATATATACTAATATGTATGTTTTTATACTATTCACTAGTTTTTTTAAATAAAAATAGCACAAAATTCATTCTAGGAAAAATTTTATATGTCTCGTATATGTCAAGTGACAGGTAAAAAACGCATGATTGGTAATAATAGATCACATGCTTTAAATGCAACAAAAAGAAAATTCTTACCAAACATTCAAAATCATCGTTTTTGGATTCCAGAACAAAAAAGATTTATTAAATTGCGTATATCTGCTAATGGAATGCGTTGTATTGATAAATATGGAATTGAATCAATTATAAAAAAAATAAAAAATAAAAAATAAAGGTTTTAATATGGCTAAAAAAAATAGAGAAAAAATAAAAATGATTTCTTCTGCAGGAACAGGACATTATTATACTACTACTAAAAATAAAAGAAATACACCTGATAAACTAGTTTTTAAAAAATATGATCCAACTATTCGAAAACATGTATTATACAATGAAGGAAAAATTAAATAGAAAAATTTTAAATAAAATTTAAAAACATTATTTTAAAACTAAAGTATAATTTAATATAAATTATACTTTATAAATAATTGATTATACTTAAAAATATTTAACAGATTATAAAAACAATAACTATAGTTTTAAAAAAGTATCAGATAAAAACAAAATTAATTGATTTAACAATTTATTAAAAATAGGAAAAGAAATAAATATTAAATAATACAACATTATTATTCCTATTAATAAATTTAATGGAAAACCAATAGAAAAAATAGATATTTGAGGAGATAAACGATTTAAAATACTCATTATTAAATTAGATAATAATAAAAAAATCATAATTGGTAGAATAAGCATAATACTATTCAAAAAAATATTACTAGAAAATTTTAATAAAATAAAAAACACGTTACTTTTTAAAAAAATCATATCAATAGGAATACTATAAAAACTATTAATTAATATAGATATTAAATATAGATGTACGTTAATTGATAAAAAGAAAGATAGCATTAAAACATTTAATAAACGAGATATTATAGAAACACCAATATTATTATTTGAATTAAAAAAAGTTGCAAACGATAAACCCATTTGCAATCCTATTAGTTCTCCTGAAAAATTAACTGTAGCAAACAAAAACTGACAAGTAAATCCTAAAGTGATACCAATCAAAATTTGTTCTAGTAAAAGTAATAAACCAATAAAAGAAAATAATTCTGTATTTACCTTTGGTAAAAATGGGAATGCTATCCAAGTGATTAATATAGATAAAATTATTTTAGTTTTTCTATTTATATGTTGATCATTAAAAATTGGAACAGTTGAAAAAAACGCTAAAATACGTACTAAAGGCCAAAAAAAATTACTTATAATCGTTATTAGCTGTAAATTATTAAATATTAACATTATTTTATAATTGCTGGTATATTATTAAATAAGTTATGCATATAATCCAACATAACACCCAACATCCAAGGACCAAATATAGCAATTGTAGCTAAAATAGAAATTATTTTAGGAATAAACGAAAGAGTTTGTTCGTTTACTTGCATAGCAGCTTGTAATATACTAATAATTAATCCGCTTATTAAAGCAGATAATAATAGTGGAGACGCAATCATCAATGCAACTTTCATAGCTTGACTAAATAAAACCATTATATATTCAGGAGTCATAAAAAATTCCATTAAAAAATTACATGTTAAAACTTTGAGATAAAGAAGTTACTAATAATTGCCATCCATCTACTAATACAAATAACATTAATTTAAAAGGTAAAGAAATTGTTGAAGGCGGAACCATCATCATACCAAGAGCCATTAAAACACTAGCTACAACTAAATCAATAATTAAAAAAGGTATAAAAATAGTAAAACCAATTTGAAAAGCTGTTTTTAATTCACTCGTAATAAATGAAGGTAATAAAATTCGCATAGGAATATCATTTTTATCTTTATAATAAGAAATATGTGCTATTTTCGAAAATAATTCTAAATCAGCAGTTCTTGTCTGATTAATCATAAATTTCTTTAAGGGAATTGAACCTTTTAAAATAGCTTCATCCATATTTATTTGTTCTTTACTAAAAGGAAGATAAGCTTCTTCATAAACTTTTTCAAAAGTGGGAGACATAATAAAAAAAGTTAAAAAAAGTGCTAAGCCTAACAATATTTGATTCGGTGGAGCATATGGAGTTCCTAAAGCATTCCTTAATAATCCAAAAACAATAATAATTCGTGTAAAACTAGTCATCATTAAAAGAAAAGCTGGAAGAAAAGTAAGTGCAGTTAAAAAAACTAAAGTTTGTATAGGTAGCGACCAAGTTTGCGTACCATCATTTAAATTATGAATTGTTGGTCCAGGTATATCGGCATAAACTAAAGGGCAAAACAATAATAAAAATAAAAATGGAACAGTTCGATAAAACATTATTTTTTTTAAAAATATTTTGGTAAAATTTTTGAAAGAATCATAATAATTTTTTTTTGGCAACATAATTTTTTCTTCTTGACTAGGCAACTCGTCTTTTAATTGAGATGTTAATGTATACAGATGAGTAATATTAGTTTTTGTAACACCTAATATTAATTTTACCTTTTTTACTTCTATCATGATAATAGATTCGTTTGATCCTATTGATGTTCTTTCTATAATATTTATGTAAGAATTTTTTTTATTTTTTTTTAATGAAATTTTTTTTATAATCCAACTTAAAACTAATATTAATAATATTATTTGTCCTAACGAACTAGCTATTTGAAAAAAATTGATACCATTAAGTACTGATTGGGGATTATTTAATGTTAATTGTGATGAAATATTATTTTTCATAAAATTTAAATTGATTAATTCATAGTATTGAAAGAATTTTTTATACTGATGATACGTATACCATATGTATTCTCTGACATAACAATTTCACCAAGTGCAATTAATTTACCATTTGCAAAAATTTTCAAAGGATCCTCTTTTTTTGTGTTTAAAAAAAACATGCTTCCTTCTGAAAAATTTAATAATTCTTTTATTTTAATTTTTGATCTTCCTAATTCTATAGTTATATTCATAGGTATATCAAATATTATTTCTTTTTTATTTATTATTGCTTCAGCACTAATAGATTTTTGTTCTTCAAAATTTTTTTCATTTTTAATGTTTTCATTATTTTTAATAGAATTACTCATATCTTCAGAATTATCTTTTTTTTTCAACTTATTCATTAAAAAATTCCTTATATCTATTTAAATCTAAATTTTTATTTATTATTTTCTTTAAAAAAACAACTAACTTTTTATTAAAATTTTTATAATAACCTAAAAATATAGGTATTTTTTCTATAGAAACAATCACTTTATCAGGACTCTCAACTATTAAAATATCTCCTACAGATAAACTATTACATTTTGTTTTAGAAGATATTATTAACTTTGTGATTAAATTAAGTTCAATATCGAATAAATTAACAATAGGAATATTTTTTGAAACATTTATATTTTTTATGAAAGATTTTTTATTGCTTTCTGAAAAAGATATTTTCTGAAAATTCTTTTTAACTATTGAAAGAGGAAAGACAATACTTAAAAAAATTTCTACATTATTTAAACTTAAACTGAAATAATTAGTTATATAATTTTCTTTTATGCAACAATCTTTTTTAATATCGAAAATTTTTATATTAAAATTTTTTATATCAATAGAAAAAATTTTTTTAAAAGATTCACAATAAGCATTAAAAATTAGTTGTAAAATTTTTTGAGAAATAATTTTTTCTGTATATGTAAGATCTCTTTGCTTATTAATTTTATCTGTATAAGTACCATTTCCTCCAAATAATAAATCTATAAAAATAGATAATAAATTATCTGAAAAAAATACATAAGATTTTTTGTTTAAATTTAATATTTCTACTTCACTTGAAAATAAATATTTTATATCTTTATCATGATCTGTATAAGAATTTATTTTAATAGAAAAAAAATTTAATTTTATATTATTTTGAATAAAATTTGAAAAAGATATTATTATTTTTTTTATAAAATTTTCATTTATTTTTTCTAATATTTTAATTTCATTTATATTTAAAATATTATGTATTTCTTTTTCTCTATTAGTTACTTCATTTTCAATATTCAAAGGATTACTTTTGCCCATTTATTATATACCTTATAGGTAAAAATGGTTAAAAATTAGATTAAAACTTATTTTTTAAGTTTTAAATGTAATTAAAATTTTAACTATATTTTTTATAAAAATTAAACATACATATCAAAAACTTTGTTTTGTGTTAAATATTCATAAAATGTTTTAATTGAACTAGATATTCTTGGTCTATATTTTGAAATCAATAAATTTTTATTTTTTTCTGAATTAAAAAAACTAGAAATATTAACTTTTTTTAAAAAAATACCATTTTTATTTAAAGAATCTCGTAAAAATGGAATGCAATTATTTAAAAAATTTTTAATTTCTGTATGATCTGAAATAAATTTTAGTTTTGCTTGATCATCTTTCATTTGAATTTTTACATATATTGAACCTAGAGATTCTGGTTGTAAACGAATTTCGGCTTTGTTTTCTTTGTTAGAAATAGATAATAAAACTTGTTGACTAATTGCTTTCTTCCATTGCATATTTTCTTTTTTACTTAAAAACAGTGTTGATTTTTTGTTTAGTTTAAAAACATTATTTACATCTGTTTTTTTTAAAGAATTTATTTCGCAAATAGAATTTTGATTTTTATGTGTATTTTTAGAATCAAGAATATTAGATATATTATTTATACGATTTTTAAAATATATAAAATTTTTACTATCTTTAATAGAGTTTTTTATACTTTTTATAATATTTAAATTACTGGTTTCATTAAAAGTACTTTTATTGTAGGGTTTTTTCGATAAATTAATAATTTTATCATTATAAAACAAAAAATATTTATTTTTAATATGTGTTAAATTTTTTAATATTTCATTACTTTTAAATATTTTATATTCTTTTTCATTTGTTTCTACATTAATTTTTGATCTATTTCTTAAAGACGTATAAGATTTTAATTTAATATTTTCATCTAATTTTTTTTTTTGTTTTTTTATATCAATATTTTTTTTAATATACAAACTATTTTTTATATTTTTTCCATTTAAAATATTTAATAAATTATTTACTATAAAATTAGTAGATATAATATTTTCATTATTTTTTTTCTTTTGTTTTGTAGAAATATTATCAAACTTAATTTCTTTGTTTAATAAATTTTTTTTACATTCATTTAAAATAAATTGATAAAAATTAAAATTATTCATATCATAATAAACATTATGATTTAAATTTAATACAATATTTTTTTTTAATAAAATATTATTGAGATGACTTAACATTAATAACTTCCTTTTTTAAGAAATTTAAATTGAGAAAATTCATCGCTAATAATATTCTCTTCTAAAATTCGACGTTTTTTAAATGCTATTTTATGTTTTTGATTTAAATAATTCCAAGTTTTTAATTTAATATTATTTTCCAACCATTCATCTAAATTTTTTTTAATTATTTTTTCATATTTTTTAATAATATTATTATTTTCTTCAACTGCAATATATAACATAAAAATAAAATTATTATATATTTTCCAAGAAGAAACGGATATTCCTAATTTGAGCTGAATATTTAATTTTTTAATATATTCATTTTGAAAATTAATCAATAATTTTAGTTGTTTAATATGTTTTTTTTTTGAATATATAAATTTTTAATATGAATTATTTGTTGTTCTATTTTTTTATTTTCTATATTTTCTAAAATAGAAAATAAAATTTTTTTATATTTCATAAAATATATCCTATTAAATTTTAAAATAAGATGAATTAATATAAAAATGAAAAAATCTTAAGTAAATATTTTACTTAATTTTTCACAAGAAACTGAATAATTACTTTTTTCTGATGGTTTTTGTTGCAAAAACTTTTCTAAATCTGTCCATTTTTTAATAGCATCATCTAAAATTAAATCATTACCTTTAACGTAAGCTCCAATATTAATTAAATCTCTATTTCTTTGGTAAGAAGCTACTAATTTTTTAAAATAGCAAGCTTTTGAATATTGTTCTTTGGTAATAATATCTGGCATTACACGACTGATAGAAGATTCGATATCAATAGCAGGATAGTGTCCTAAATCTGCGTAATAACGAGACAATACAATATGACCATCAAGGATAGAACGGCAAATCTGAGAAATAGGATCCTGATCTTCATCATTTTCAGTTAAAACTGTATAAAACGAAGTAATTGATCCTTTATTATCTATATTTCCTGAACGTTCTACTAAAATAGGAATCTTTGAAAAAATAGAAGATGGATATCCTCTAGATACTGGTAATTCACCTAAAGATAATGAAACTTCTCTTTGAGCCATTGCATAACGAGTTAAAGAGTCCATAATTAATAAGACATTTTTATCTTTATCTCGAAAATATTCAGCTATGCTTGTAGCATATGATGCAGCTTCAATTTGTAATAAAGGAGAAACATCTGCTGGGGAAGCAACCACTACAGACTTTGATAATCCATCTGATCCTAATATATTTTCGATAAAATACTTTACTTCCCTTCCTCTTTCTCCAATCAATCCTATCACTACTATATCTGCTTTTGTATATTTCGCCATCATACCAAGAAGAATACTTTTTCCGATTCCTGAGCTTGAAAAAATTCCTATTCTTTGTCCTCTTCCAATAGTTATTAATCCGTTTATAGCACATATTCCTGTATCTAATATTTCAGTAATTGGTTTTCTATTTAATGGGTTAATATGCCTTGTTTTAATCATAGTAAAAGACTTTGAATCTAATTCAGGCAGCCCATCTAATGCGCGTCCTTTGGCATTTAATACTCTACCTAACAAACTCATTCCTAATGGAACTTTTTTAATAAATACATCTGAGTTTTTAAGCGTTTTTAAAAAAACTTTGGCACCAGGTAAAATACCATAAGTTTCTTGAAAAGAAAATAATAACGTTTTTTCTTTATTAAATTTTATTACTTCAGCTGAAATATTTAATACTTTACCATCTATTATTCTTTCAATAATACACTCAGCTCCAATAGGAGCTTTTAAACCTATTACTTCTAATACGAAACCATTTATACTAATTACATGACCATATATAATAATATCAGAAAGATTGTTTATCTTATTTTCAAAAAAAGTAATTTTATCAAATAATTTAGAACATTTTAATTTCATTAATGCTCCTCTTCTCCAAGAATGATACGATATACTTCTTTCCATCTAGCATAAATAGTAGCATCTATATCACTCTGTTCAGAGTGAATTTTAAAACTATTAATATCAATACTTTTATTACAAACTAATTCCCATTTATTGTTTTTAGATTGTTTTAAAACTTTTTCTAATATTTTTTTATTATTAGGATGAATAATTAATTGTGGTTTTTTTAAAAAAAAATCATCATTTTTGATGATTTTATTTATTTTTTTTAATAAAATTGATTCATTAATTAAAAATTTTTCTCCAACAATATAAGAAGAAACTATTAAAATTGTTTTTAATAAACGTGAAAATAACATTTTTTCAAATATAGAAATTGTAGATTCAAAATTTACACATAAATTTTTTAATTTTTCATTTAATGAAATATATTCTTTTTCTTTCTCTTCAAGATTTTTTTTTATATTTAAATAATATGATTCTTCATTCTTAAAAACTTTTCTTTTAATTTGATCTGATTGTTTAAATTCATTAGTTAATTTATTTTGTTTTACAGCAGAAAAATCTGTTTCTTTTAATAACCTTGTATCAGAAAAAAAATCATAATTTTTTTTTGAATTATTTAAAAAAATTTCTTCTGGCGACCATTTTTCCCATACTTTTTTTAAATTTAGATTAGACATAATATTTTCCTAAATTTTCTATTGAAAACATACCATGATCTAAAATATTTTTAATCATCATTAAAATTAATTTTTGTTCATTTTCTATGGCTGTTTTAGAAACATAAGATTTTTCTTTTAAACAAAGTAATAATCTTGTTAATTTTTCTTTATCCATATTACTAAAAAATTTATTTCTTATAATTTTACTAGTTCCTTGAAGTGCAATATGTAATTTTTCTTCTTCTAAATAATTTACTACACATTTAATAACACTATCATCAATGTTTAATATATTTTCAAAATAAAATAGTTCTTTAACAATTTTATTAAATAATTTTTTATTAGAAAATTTAATTTTTTTAAGTAAATCTTTTTCATGTTCTATTTTCATAGAAGATAAAATTTTAGAAACAGTTTTTATACCTCCTTTATCTGAAAAAGTAAACTTTTTCTTTTTTATTAAATTATTAATAATATTCTTTAATTCAATAAATTTTGTTTCTTCAAGTCCATTAAATTCAGAAATTTTTATTATAATTTCAATTCTTTTTTCTTTATTTAAATAAGATAAAACTTGAGCTGCTTGATTTTTATTTAAATATACAAGTATTGTTGTGATAATTTGAGAATGTTGTTCTTCTAATAAATCAGCTAATTTCGCTGGATCCATTAAATTAAGAGATTCAATAGACATTTTAATGTTTCTTGTCTCTAATGCGTCATTTAATAAAATATTTGCTTTTTTATCACCTATCGCCTTGATCAACATATCAGATATATATTCATCATTATTATTATAAACTAAATTATTATTTTTCATAAACAGATTATAACATTCAGTTAATACTTGATTTAATGTTGAATTAGAAAACTGATTCATGTTAACCATGGAAGCAACTAATTCTTGAACTTCAAAAGGAGTTAAATATTTTAATACTTCTGATGCTTGATCAGCTCCTATTGACATTAATAAAAGAGCACTTTTCTCGGTACCATTTAAAGTCATTTTTTATCACTCATCCATTGACGAATAATCGACGCTATAACACGTGGATTTTGATTAGATATATTGCAAATTTGATGAATTAGATTATCTGTATTTTCTGTATTGGAATTTTTTAAAAATTTTGTTTCAATATTACTAGATAATTCATTTTCATTAGAGTTTATAATTTCTTTTTTTATATTTTTTTTATCTAATTTTTTATCTTTAAAAATAATTTTTGCAAAAGAACAAATATATTTTTTTAAAAAACACAAAAAAAACAAAGCTGAAATACACCAAGGGATTAAAATTGAAACAGTATTAAAAATATTAGGTTGATTAAAATGGTTAAATTTAGTAAAAGTATTTTTATTATATTGAGAAAAAGACTCATTAATTATATGTACACTATCACCTCTAATTTTAGAATAACCTATTGATTCACAGACTAAATTTTTAATATTTTTTATTTGTTCTGAATTTAAAGGAACTACTTGTCCAGTTTTATTTTTAATAAAATTTATAACTACTGCAGCAGATAATCTTTTAACTTCTCCAATATTCATTTTTATGTGCGATAAAGTATGATTTAACTCATAATTAATTGTATCATCATGATTAATAGCAGAATTAGAATGTATAAAACTATCTTTAAATAATTTATGATTTTGTGTCAAATCAGACTTATTAGCTTTATTATTATCGTTACTATTAGATAAATTATTTCGAAAAGAATAATCATTTTCATCATTTTCTTTTTTACTTTTTATCTTATCGTTGATACTAGTTTGATGTGAACGAATTGACTGATCTTTATAATGTGCATTAGGATCATATTGTTCTCGTGTTTTTTCTTGAGAATTAAAATCAATTTGTGCAGTTACTTGAGCGTGTACATTTCCAATTCCAAATAATGGTTCTAAAATACTTTGAATTTTATTAGCATATCTTAATTCAACTTGTTCAGAATATTTTAATTTCGCATCATTTATTTGATCTGACGAGAATGAAGAATTGTTTAATAACTTACCAAATTCATCAATTATGGTTATATTATCTATAGATAAATCAGATATACTATTAGAGATTAAATGTAATATAGCATTTGTTTGACTTGAGTTTAATGCAGTTCCGGATTTTAAACTTAAAATCACTGAAGCTGATGGTTTTTTTTTATCTTGCAAAAACAAAGAAGTTTTTGGAATTGCTATATGTATTCTTGCACTTTTTACAATATTTATTCTTTCTATAGTCCGAGCTAACTCACCCTCTAAAGCACGTTGATAGTTAACTTGTTCATTAAATTGACTAATTCCAAATTTTTCTTTATCTAAAATTTCAAAACCTACTCCATTACGAGGTAAATTTTTTTCTGACAAATGCAAACGTAAATCATAAATCTGGTTTTTTGGAACTAATAATCTCCCAGAATTTTCAGAGAACTGATAAGGAATTTTCATTTGATTTAAATAATCAATAATAAATTCTCCATCTTCAGTAGACAAGTGATTATATAAAACTTGATAATCAGAAGATTTCCTCCAGACAGAAATTGAAATAGTAGTAATTACCGCAAGTACTAATAAAATTATTAAAACACGCGCATTTTTAAAAAAATAAGATAAAAAATTACTAAATTTTTTTTTCTCTTCTGCAATTGATTCTTCTATAGCACTAAAATTCATAACAGCTTCCTAATCTAGTAGATAATCTTAACTATAATTGAACAACAATTAAATTTCACTTGAAATAAAAAAATTTCCTGATAAATTACCTATAACATAAAATATTCATCTTTATAAAAGATATGATATTATTTAAATAAGTCACAGTAAAAAGTTTAGAGGAAGACATGTTTATTGATAACATTCATAATCAAAATGTTTATACCAAGATTAATTTTTTAGATGAAAATAAACAAAATATTAAAGAATCTAATAATTTTATTCAATTTTTTCAAACAGCATTAGGAGAAATTAATAATACTCAAAATAATGCACAAAAAAATATTGAAAAGTTTGAATTAAATCCATCTTCTATGTCTTTAAATGACGTAATGATAAATTTGCAAAAATCTTTTATTTCTATAGAATTAGCTATTCAAATTAGAAATAAAGTTGTTTCAGCTTACAAAGAAATAATGAATCAACAAATTTAACTTAAAAAGCTGTGCTAAATTTATTTTCGCACAGCATTTTAGGATGCTTTTAAAAAATATTAAAATTATTTAATAAAAACCGTTTAACATGTAAAGATGATTTAAATTTTTGGAGCTAAGCGGAATCGAACCGCTGACATTTTGCATGCCATGCAAATGCTCTACCTACTGAGCTATAGCCCCAAAATTATTACAATATAAAAACACATGAATTCTGTCAATTTATTTTTCTATAAAATGATTTTTATATTAAACACTAATCAATTTAAAAAAAGTTAAAATAATTAAATTTAATATTATAAAAAATATTTAAAAAATCATTTAAGTTAACATTTCATATTAACTTGATTTTTTTCTATAAAAATCATTGCTTTTTTTAATCTAAATAAAGTTTTTTCTTTACCAAGTAAAAACATTATAGAGCTTATATTTGGTGAATGCATGTTTCCTGTTAATACAACTCTTAATAACATATTTATTTCTTTCAGTTCAATATTTGATTTTATAGATTGATTATTAATAATTTTAGATAATATTTCAATTGTCCAAAAAGAGCACTGTTGTAATTTTTTATAAATTTCTTTTAAAATAGAAAAACTTTTTAAAATTAAGTATTTATTATCAGATTTTATATCAAAAAATTTAAATTCTTCATAAAAAAATCTTAAAGAACATGAAATATCTTTTAAAGTATGATAACGGTTTTTATATAAATTTAATAAACATTCTAAATTAGGTCCTTTTTCTATATTTATAGTCTCATTTTCCATATAATCTTTTAAAAGTTTAGCAACATAATCTAATGGTAAATTATTAATATAATATTTATTTAACCATAAAAGTTTTTTCATACTAAAAGCACTAGCAGATTTGTTAATAGCATTTAAATTGAATAACTTTTTTAGTTCTGAAAGCGTAAAAATTTCTTGATTCCCATAAGACCAACCTAATCGTATTATATAATTAATTAATGCTTCCGGTAAAAATCCTTTTTTATAGTAATTCATAATATTTTCAGCATCATCTCTCTTAGAAAATTTTTTTCCATTTTCATTAAGTATCATAGAAACATGAGCATAAATAGGTATATTTGCTTTTAAAGATTTTAAAATATTGATTTGACGAGGTGTATTATTAATATGGTCTTCTCCACGAATAACATGTGTAATATTCATATCTAAATCATCAATTACAACACAAAAGTTATAAGTTGGAATACCATTTGAACGTTGAATTATAAGATCATCTAACTCTATATTATTAAAAGTAATTTTTCCTCTAATCTTGTCTTCAAATGTCACTGTTCCAAAAGTAGGATTTTTAAAGCGTACTGTGTATTTTTTATTTATACCATATTTAGTCTGTAAATTTCTACAAACTCCAGTATAACGTGGTTTTTTCCCTTCAGAAAGTTGTTTAAAACGTTCTTCTTCTATTTTGTTTGGAGAACAATAACATTTATATGCATTTCCTGTTTTTAACATAATTTCAATAACTTCTTTATAACGTTCCAATCTTTCAGTTTGAAAATAAGGACCTTCATCCCAGTTTAATCCTAACCATTTTAAACCTTGAAAAATAGATTGCACTGATAATGCTTTGGATCTTTCGAAATCAGTATCTTCTATTCGAAGTACAAACTTTCCATTATGACGACGAGCGAATAACCAAGAATATAAAGCTGTACGAATACTACCAATATGTAAATTCCCAGTGGGACTAGGTGCAAAACGAGTTTTAACTTTCATATATTCCTTGAAATATTTTAAAAAATTTATATAAAGTTTTTAAAATAAATTTTATATATAATAAATATAGATAATTATTTCATCGAAATGATTAAAATTACAACAAACAAATGATGTTTTTAAAAAAAAGATTGACTCTAATTTTCTTATCTTTACAATATAGATTATAAAAGGGTGATTAGCTCAGTTGGTAGAGCTCCTCCTTTACACGGAGGAAGTCGGCGGTTCGAGTCCGTCATCACCCAAAAAAATAATTTGGGTCGTTAGCTCAGTTGGTAGAGCAGTTGACTTTTAATCAATTGGTCGCAGGTTCAAATCCTGCACGACCCAAAAATAAAAAAATTTTAATTAGTATTATTTATTAAAAAATAAAATTCTTTTTCATTAATCATTTTTATATTGAATTTTTTTGCTTCTAAAAACTTACTACCAACTTTTTCTCCGTATATTAATAGTTCCGTTTTTTGAGAAACTCTATTATTAATACGAGCACCTAATTTTAATAAAATTTTTTTTAATTCATTTCTAGAATACTCTTTAAATACACCTGTTATAACAATATCTTTATTAAAAATACGTGTCATTTTATTATTAATAGAATGTTTACTACATGGAATAATATTTAATATTTCTATCAATCTTTTAACTAATCTGCGATTCTCAAAAATAGAAAAATAGTTAAATATATTGTTAGCAACTACTTTTCCTATTCCATCAATTGATTCTAACTCTTGTTTTGAAGCATTAATTAAATTATTGCAAGTATTGAAATAATTAGATAATTTTTGTCCTATAATTTCACCTACAGAAAAAATTCCTAAAGCATAAATAAAACGACTCATAGTAGTTTTTTTAGATTTAACAATAGTTTTAATAATTTTAATGCTCTTTTTTTTACCTACATTTTCTATATCTTTTAATTGCTCTTCTGTAAGATAAAAAAAATCTATTAAATTTAAAACAATTTTTTTTTGAATTAATTCATTAATAACTTTGGGACCTAATCCATTAGCATCTAATGCGTTTTTAGAGAAAAAATGACAAAATATTTTTTTTTTCTGAGCATCACATATTAATCCAGAAAGACAACGTATTATTTTTTCTTCTTTATTTGACATTAATTTTGAATTACACACTGGACAATAAATTGGAAAAAATATTTTTTTTGCATTGGTAAGACGTTTATTTTTAACAACATTTATAATTTTTGGTATAACATCTCCAGAACGCTTTATAATAATATAATCATTAAAATGTAAATTTAATTTATTAATTTCATTTTTATTATATAACGATGCTTTTTTAATCAATACTCCTGAAATATAAACTGGATTAAAATAAGCGACTGGAGTAATAACCCCGGTTCTTCCAACTTCAAATTTTATATCATTCAACTTAGTAACTTCTTCTTTAGAAGAATATTTAAAAGCAATAGCCCATCTAGGTGATTTATTATTAGAACCTAACTTTTTTTGAAAATAAAGTGAATTGACTTTAACAACAATACCATCTATATCAAAATCAAATGATAAACGGTTTTTTTCAAACTTTTTATAAAAATTTAATACTTCCAAGTAATTAGAACAAATTAACATTTCTTTATTAATAGGTATTCCCCAATTTTTTAGTTGTATAAGTACCTCATAATGAGTTTTAAAATATATTATTTCTTCAAAAAAGTTAAATCCATGGCAAAAAAACATTAATTTTCTTTTCGCTGTAATTTGAGCATCAATTTGTCTTAATGATCCAGCAGCTATATTTCTAGGATTAGAAAAATGTTTTTTTTTAACTGTAGAATCTATATTGTTTAACTGTAAAAAATCAGATTTTAACATAAAAACTTCACCTCTTACCTCTAACCTTTTCGGTATATTACATCCTTTTAGTTGTATCGGGATAGATTTAATTGTTTTTATGTTTTTTGTAATGTTCTCTCCAAAATAACCATCACCTCGAGTTGCAGCACGAACTAACGTTCCTAATTCATAAATTAAACTAACTGCTATTCCATCAATTTTTAATTCACAGCAAAAATCTATTACAGATTCATTAATAAATTTTTTTTTAATTCTATTTTCAAATTTTACATATCCATTTAAATCGAACGTATTTTCTAAAGATAACATAGGAAAAAAATGTCTTATTTTTTTAAATTTATTAAGTAAATTTGAACCGATTTTTTGAGTAGGTGAATCAGAAGTAACAAATTCTTTATGCTTTAGTTCTAAATCATATAATTGATTCAATAAATAATCATATTCTGGATCAGAAATAATTGGTTGATCTAAAGTATGATAAAAATAATCATATTTTAGAATTTTTTGACGTAATTTATTAATTTGATATTTAATTTTTTTCATAAATATATTAGACAATAAATTAATATAAAAAATAGAAATGCTATTAAAAGTTTTCATCAAAAACATTAATATTTTTATAATATAATTATTAAAATATAAAAAATATTTTATTTTCAGAAATGAATAGATTATAAAAAATAAAATTTTTATTATATTAATAGGTTAAAAGAATATTATTTTATACACTAAATGTATATAAAAAATAAAATAATATAAAAGTTAATATTTAAATTAAAATATACTATCTATAAAGGTCATAATATAAAAAAACAAAACACTTAAAAAAATTGAATAAAATTAAATTTTATCAATTTATAAAAATAAATTTTTCTAATTATTATACAAAGTATAATAAAAAAATATAAAATTAAAAAATTTTAAAAAATAAAAAATTTAATTTTAAAGAATATTTATATTACATACTATTAATTTAAAAACTGGAAAAAAATGAATAAAATATATAAAGATAATTCATTGACTATTGGAAAAACACCACTTGTTCGTTTGAATAAAATAGGAAATGGAAATATTTTAGTAAAAATAGAATCCAGAAATCCAAGTTTTAGTGTTAAATGTAGAATTGGTGCTAATATGATATGGGATGCAGAAAAAAAAGGAAATTTAAATGAAAATATTACTTTAATTGAAGCTACAAGCGGAAATACAGGTATAGCTTTAGCATATGTTGCAGCTGCTAGAAACTATAAGTTAATTCTTACCATGCCAGAATCCATGTCGATGGAAAGAAAAACACTACTAACATCTTTAGGTGCAAAGTTAATCCTAACAGATAGCAATAAAGGAATGAAAGGAGCTATTTCTAAAGCGAATGAAATTGCATCTTCTTCTCATGAAAAAAAATATTTTTTATTAAAACAATTTGAAAATCCTGCTAATCCAGAAATACATGAAAATACTACTGGACCAGAAATTTGGAATGATACAAATGGAAATATAGATATATTAATTTCAGGAGTAGGTACAGGAGGAACAATTACAGGAATTACAAGATATATAAAAAACATTAAAGGAAAAAAAAATTTTATTAGTATTGCTGTAGAACCTTTAGAGTCACCTGTAATTACACAATTTTTATCAGGAAAAAAAATAAATCCTGGATTACATAAAATTCAAGGTATCGGAGCTGGTTTTATTCCTAAAAATTTAGATTTAAGTTTGATTGATAAAGTGATTACAATATCAAGTGAAGAATCAATATTACATGCTCAAAATATAATGAAAAAAGAAGGAATATTAGCTGGTATTTCTTCTGGTGCTGCTATTGCAGCTGCTTTAAAAATACAAAATCAAAAAAAATTTTTAAATAAAAAAATAGTAGTAATACTTCCTTCTTCTGGAGAACGTTATTTAAGTACAGAATTGTTTTCTAAATCATTTCAAAATAGAAATAAATATTAAAAAATACAACTTCTTTAATAAGAAATAATAAAAATTTTATTATAGAAGTTGTATTTTAATATTTAAAATAAAAATATTCTCTAAAATTTAATATTACTAAGGAAAAAACATGTTTCAAAATGAAATAAAAATTACTGCGTTACATGGGTTACATACTCGACCTGCAGCTGAATTTGTAAAAGAAGCAAAAAAATTTATTTCTGATATTCACATTATCTATAATGGAAAATCTGTTAATGCAAAAAGTTTATTTAAAATTCAAACACTTGGTTTAGTTCATGGAAGTTTAATTACGTTATCTGCGGAAGGAAAAGATGAAAAAGAAGCTATTGAACATTTATCTAAAATAATGACAGAATTAGAATAATCATAATTAAAAATAATTTATGAATTTTTATAAAGATACGGAGGTTTAATATTACTTCCGGATTTCTCTTATAAAGACAATATATTCGCCTGACATTTAATGTTTTCCTCTCTGCAACAAATATAAAATTTATAGTTAAAGGTAATGTTATGATCTCAGGCATTTTAGCATCACCGGGTATAGCTTTTGGCAATGCGCTTTTATTAAAAAATGAAGATATTGTCATTAACCGGAAAATAATTTCTGCTGAAAATATTAAAACAGAAATAAACAAATTTTTTAACGGACGACAAAAATCAGTAAACCAATTAACAGAAATCAAATTAACTATAGGAAAAAAATTTGGAAAAAAACAAGAAGGTATTTTTGAAGGTCATATTATGCTTCTTGAAGATGAAGAACTAGAAAAAGAAATAATAGATTTAATTAAAGAAAAAAAAATATCAGCAGCAGAAGCCGCCGAATTTGTAATTGATAAACAAGCTAAAGCACTAGAAAAAATAAAAGATGAATACTTAAGAAATAGAGCAATTGATATAAGAGATATTGGGTTACGTTTATTAAAAAATATACTTAATATTAATATTATTGATTTAAATAATATAAAAAACAAAGTAATCTTAATTTCAAAAGATCTTACTCCTTCAGAAACTGCTCAAATTAATTTAAAATATATACTGGGATTTATTACAGATTTAGGTGGTCCAACATCGCATACTTCAATTATGGCAAGATCACTTGAAATACCTGCAATTGTAGGGACTGGAAATATTACAAATACAGTAAAACATAATGATTATATTATTTTAGATTCAATTAATAATCAAATTTTTATTAATCCATCTTCTGAATTGATAGATAAAAAACGAGAAGTAGAAAAAAAATATTTTCTCAAAAAAAATAGTTTTAAAAAATTAAAAGATTTACCAGCAACTACAACTGATGGACATAATATTAAAATTGGTTCTAATATTGGTAATATTCAAGATGTACAATCAGCAAAAAAACATGGTGCTGAATGTATTGGTCTTTATCGAACAGAATTTTTATTTATGGGTCGTAATACACTTCCAACTGAACAAGAACAATTTCAAGCATATAAAGAAATTGCAGAAACGATGGAAAATAAATCAGTTATTATAAGAACTATGGACATTGGAGGTGATAAAGATCTTCCATATATGAACTTACCAAAAGAAGAAAATCCATTTCTTGGATGGAGAGCTATACGTATTTTAATGGATAGAAAAGAAATTTTGCATACTCAATTAAAAGCTATACTTAGAGCTTCCGCTTTTGGTAAAATATATATTTTATTTCCTATGATTATATCCGTAGAGGAAATTAGAATATTAAAAACAGAAATTAAGAAATTAAAAAATCAATTAAATAATAATAATATACTTTTTGATAAAAATATTAAAATTGGCATTATGATTGAAACTCCTGCATCAGCTATAATAGCAGAATATTTAATAAAAGAAGTAGATTTTTTTAGTATTGGTACTAATGACTTAACACAGTATACTTTAGCTGTTGATAGAGGTAATGATTTAATTTCACATTTATATAATCCTATAAGCCCATCTGTATTAAAATTAATTAAAAAAGTTATTGATGTTTCGCATAAAAATGGGAAATGGACTGGTATGTGTGGAGAATTGGCAGGAGACGAACGTATTACTGCTCTTTTATTAGGCATGGGTTTAGATGAATTTAGTATGAGCTCAACAAGTATTCCTAAAATTAAAGAAACAATTCGAAAAATATCTTTTTCAAAAGCTCAAAATTTAGCAAAAAAAATATTAACTTTACCTACAACAGATGAAATTTTTAATTTATTAAATAAATTTAATTAAGGAGTCATTTGATTTTTTAAAAAAAATTTAATGATAGAAGTACTTAGGAGAATAAAATGGGTTTCTTATCAGATTTTTTTAATAGAAAAAAATCTAATTTTTTAAAAAAAATAGAAATTTTTGCGCCTTTATCAGGTGAAATAATAAATATTGAAGATGTTCCAGATGTAGTCTTTTCAAAAAAAATAGTAGGTGATGGAATTGCAATTAAACCATCAGGCAACAAAATGATATCACCAATAAATGGAACTATTGGTAAAATACTTGATAGCAAACATGCTTTTTCAATTCTTTCAGAAGATGGTGTTGAATTATTTGTACATTTTGGAATTGATACGATAAAACTAAAAGGGGAAGGTTTTAAACAAATAGCAAAAGATAATCAAAAAGTAAAAATAGGAGATACTATTATATTATTTGATTTAAATATATTAGAAAAAAAAGCACGTTCTATTTTAACACCTGTAGTAATATCTAATATGGAAAAATTTAAAAAAATAGAAAAATCATCAGGTTCTATTATTGCCGGTGAAACAATAATTATGTCTTTATATAATTAATTCCTAAAAAAATAAAAACGGTGCTATTATTTAGTACCGTTTTGCCTAAAAAAAGGAAAATAAATGATTTATATCTATAAAACAATTGTTTCTATAATTCTTGGAACAATAGAAGGAATAACCGAATTCCTTCCTATTTCATCCACAGGTCATATAATCGTTATTAGTCATTGGTTAGGTGTATTCAATAAAAACACGAATATATTAAAAATATTTATTCAATTAGGGTCAACATTAGCAATATTAATATTTTTTTTTAAAAAAATAATAAATTTAATAAACTTTACAAAACAAAAAAAAACAAAAAATATTCATATTTTAACATCTCTTATACCCACAGCATCTTTAGGTTTTATATTTTATAGCGATATAAAATTATTATTTAATCCTAAAAATATTATGTATGCATTAATTTGTGGAGGTATTTTTCTTATTATTTCTGAAATTTTCAAACCTAAAAAACCAATAATAAATTCTATTAATGATATTAATTTATTACAATCATTTATTATCGGGTGTTTTGAAGCACTTTGTTTATATCCAGGCTTTTCAAGATCAGGAGCTACTATAGGCACTTCGATATTATTAGGTATAAAACGCTCTGTTGCAATAGATTTTTCTTTTATTATTTCAATTCCATTAACAATAGGAGCATCTTTTTTAGATTTAATAAAAAACATAAATAACATTAATATTAATTATATACCATATTATTTAAGTGGTTTTTTTATATCCTTAGTCATTTCTTTATTATCAATTAAAAAACTAATCAAAATACTTAATAAAGTTTCATTAAATATTTTTGGATTTTATCGATTAATATTAGCTAGCTTAATTTACTTGATAAACTAATATTTAATGTTTTATACAACTAAAATGATTTACTAAAATTTTTTATTCTCCATAGATCTAACTTTTTAATTCTTAATCGATTTAATTCATTTTTGATTTGATTCCCTTTAAAACCTTTATTTAAAATTGATTTAATAGATATATTTTGTAAAATATAAAAAGATTTTTCTAAAAATAAACCAGGTAATAAATTAACATTATAAATATTATTTAATTTATTATTTAAAAAATTAAAATTACTTAAAAATGCAAATTTTTTAATACGATCTGGTTTTCTCCAAGCATCTATCTTACAAAAAAAATTTATGATATTTTCAGAAGATTGATGGTTAATTAAATTTAAAAAATTATAAAAACCAACACTTAATATAGCTATTTCTTTAATATGTACAGGAATATTAAGACGATTACAAAAATTTTTAACAATAGATGCGGACACTGTATCATAAAATTTTTTATTAGAAATATCACTGATATTTAAAGAAAGAAATTGAAATAAATAAGACAAACGTATTGAAATATCTTTAGTTAAAAGAGATATTTTAGATAAACCAATTGATAAAAAAAAATTATTTAAATGATTAAACATATTCGTAAAAAATAATTCTTTTTGATATAAAAAATATATTTCTGGAAATACTAAATTAAGTGCCTCACAAGCATATAATACTTGAAAATAAACATGTGGATTTTTAGTTTTAAATGCTTTTTCAGTTTCACTCCAAATTCTATTTATAGTTAAATACAATAGTTCTTTATTTTTAACTATTTTACGCATTAAAATCATAGTTTCTTTTGCAACTCTAAATCCTAAATGCATTAATTTAGCTGCAAATCTAGCCGTTCGTAAAACACGCAATGGATCTTCAATAAAAGATTCCGAAATATGACGCAATAAACGATTTTCTAAATCTTTGATACCTTGATATGGATCAATATAATTTCCAAATTCATCTTGAGCAATAGCATTAATTGTTAAATCGCGCCTAACTAAATCTTCCTCTAAAGTTATATTGGAATTAAAATTAGTATGAAAACCAGTATAACCTTGTCCTAATTTTCTTTCTTTTCTTGCTAAAGCATACTCTTCATGTGTATCTGGGTGCAAAAAAACTGGAAAACCTTTACCAACTTGTTGAAAATTTTTATTTAATAACACTTCTTTGGTAGCCCCAACTACTACCCAATCTCTATCTTTAATTTTCAACTTTAACAATTGATCACGAACAGCGCCACCAACTAAATATATTTTCATAAAAATTTTCTCATACTAAAAATAAAATATTATTTTAAATAAAAAATATAAAATACTTAAATGTTTAAAGATTATTTGTAATAATTAAGTATTATAATAATTTTATACATAATATTAATATATAAAAACACAATAATTATTTTAATAACATCTAAAAGGGTCCGCAATGAAAAAAGAAATCATTGATTTTAATAATGCACTTGTTCTTGTAGTCGGAGATTTAATATTAGATTGTTATTGGTATAGCAAAAATTATTATATGCTATCAGAACAATCAATGCCTGTTGCATTAATTAAAAAAATTAAAGAACAACCAGGTGGAGCAGGAAATGTAGCTAAAAATATTGCAGAAATAGGTGGAAAATGCAAAATTATTGGTTTAATTGGAGAAGATAGTGAAGGTATAATATTAAAAAAATTACTTAAACATATTAAAATTTATTCTGATTTAATAAGTATTAAAAATAGCAAAACAATTACCAAAATTAGAATTTTATCAGAAAAAAAACAATTAATTCGACTAGATTTTCAAGAAAAATATATTTTTAATGATTTTAATTTATTATATGAAAAAATTATAAATTCATTAAAATATTATAAAGTTTTAGTTCTATCAGATTATGCAAAAGGAACACTTTTTAATATTAAACAAATTATTAATTTAGCAAAAAAAATGTCTATTCATATACTAATAGACCCAAAAGGAGTTGATTTTAAAAAATATTCTGGAGCTAGCTTATTAACACCTAATCTTTCTGAATTTGAAAAAATAGTAGGCAAATGTAATGAAGAAAAACAAATATTAACAAGAGGAATGAAATTAGTATATGAACTAAATTTATCAGCATTATTAGTAACTCGTTCTAAAAATGGTATGACATTATTTCAACCTGAAAAAAAACCAATACATTTTCCAGCAATATCTAAAATAGCATCAGATGTAACAGGTGCAGGTGATACAGTAATTTCTATTATCGCTTCTGCTTTAGCTACAGGTTATTCTTTAGAAGAATCGTGTTTTTACGCTAATGTTGGAGCAAGTATAGTAATACAAAAAATAGGAACCGAAACCTTAAATATTAATGAATTAAACACAGTTTTAAATATGTAATCAATAATATCTAAAATAAATATTTATATTATTTATCAAAAAAACTAAAATAAATTTTATGTCTAAATATTACATGTAATACTTAGATATAAAAAATATATTTTTTAAATAATATACTTTAAGATTGATCTTAATTTTTGTTCAAGATACAATATATAATAATTATTTATTTTTTATATTATTATACATATGTAAAAAATTTTAAAATTATTTATTTAATAGTTTAATTTAATAAGATTTTCAAAATGAATCAAAAACTACTTTATAAGTTTGGAAACCCTATAGAACGTGTGGAAAAAGGAATATTAGCTCTAAAATCTGGAAAAGGTGTTATAATATTAGATGATGAAAACAGAGAAAATGAAGGCGATCTTGTTTTTGCATCTGAAAAAATGACAGTAGAACAAATGGCACTAACAATAAGGTATGGTAGTGGTATTGTATGTTTATGTATAACAGAATCTAAACGTAAAAAATTAAATTTACCTATGATGGTTAAAAATAATACAAGCACTTACCGAACAGGATTTACAGTTACAATAGAAGCTTCAAAAGGTGTTTCTACTGGTGTTTCAGCTCGAGATAGACTAACAACTATAAAAACAGCTATAGCAGATAATGCTAAACCCAGTGATTTAAATCGACCAGGTCATGTATTTCCTTTACGAGGTGATACTGGTGGAGTTTTAGCAAGAGCTGGCCATACAGAAGCAGCCATTGAGATAGTATCTCTTGCTGGTTTAAAACCTTATGGAGTAATCTGTGAACTAACTAATAAAGATGGATCAATGTCTCGTACGCCTGAAATTATTAAATTTTCAATAGAAAAAAAAATGACAATATTAACTATAAAAGATTTAATTCTGTATATTCAAAAAAATGGATGTATAAACAAAATATAATTATGATAATAAAGATAAATCATCTAAAGACCACTTTGGTTTTATTAAAATTTCTAATGAAGAAAAATTTAATTTGTTATAATACAACGATCCCAAATAAGCAATCATTGCGGCATTGTCTGTACAAAATTTTGATGCAGCATAAAATACATTTCCATTAAAAAATTTTTTCATCATAATCTCTGATTTTTTACGTAATAATTTATTTGCACTTACACCTCCAGCTATCACTAAATTATTCCATCCTTTTTGATATAAAGCTTTTTGAGTTTTAATTAATAATATATCAATAACTGCATCTTCAAAAGCTTTTGCAATGTTTGCTTTTTGTTGGATATTTAAAATACTACTTTTAATGATATTAGTAGCAAAGGTTTTTAAACCTGAAAAACTAAAATTTAAATTAGAATGATTTTTCATAGGACGAGGAAAATATAAGTCGCTTTTTACACCTTTTAGTGCCAAATTAGATAATTCTCGACCATTAGGATATTTTAAACCTAATAAATTTGCTATTTTATCAAAAGCTTCACCTGCAGCATCATCTAATGAATTTCCAAGAATTTCATATTTCCCTAATTTATAAGCTGCAATAATTTGAGTATGCTTACCAGATACTAATAATCCAATAAATGGAAATTTTATTGACTTACATTCTAACATTGGTGATAATAAATGTGCTTCCATATGATTTACTGGTAATACAGGAATATTTAAAGAAAAACCTAAAGAACAAGCAAATGTAGCACCTACCAATAAAGAACCAACTAAACCAGGCCCTGCAGTGTATGCAATAAGATCAATATCCTTCTTTATATTTATTTTTTTAAAAATTTTATCAATTAAAAAAATTATTTTTTTTGCATGTGCACGAGATGCTAATTCTGGAACAATCCCACCATAATTAGCATGTATTTTTTTTTGATTATATAATTCATTTATCAATAAACCTTGAACGTTATCATACACAGCAAGACAAGTGTCATCACAAGATGTTTCAATACCTAATACTTTCATTTCGATACCTATTCATTTAAAGTAAAACAATATAATTAATATTAAAATAATTAAAATTAAATTTTATTACAATAAAAAATAATTAAATTTAAAAGATGATACTTTACAAAATAATATTAATTAAGATAGGATTTATTTTATATTACTAAATAACATCGATAAAATTAAATAATAAATTTAAATGCTATAACTATGATATACAACATAAATTAAATAATTGAGGTAAATATTGAATGCCAATAATAAAAGTACGTGAAAATGAACCATTTGATGTTGCACTACGTCGTTTTAAAAGATCTTGTGAAAAAGCTGGTATTTTAGCAGAAATACGAAGAAGAGAATTTTATGAAAAACCTACTACTGAAAGAAAACGTGCAAAAGCTTCTGCTATAAAACGTTTAGCAAAAAAACTTACACGAGAAAATGCAAAACGAATCCGAATGTACTAAAATATTTTCAACGTACAAAAAAAATTAAAAACCGTTCTTTTAAAAGAACGGGATTATATTATAAAAAAATTTATGTCTGGAAAAATACCTAAATATTTTATTAACGATTTATTATTTCGAACTAATATTGTTGATCTTATTAATACACGAATAAAATTAAAAAAAAACGGAAAAAATTATCAAACTAACTGTCCGTTTCATAACGATAAAACACCATCATTTACAGTTAGTTATGAAAAACAATTTTATTATTGTTTCGGATGTAATAAACATGGAAATGCAATTGATTTTTTAATAAACTATGAAAATTTAAATTTTGTAGAAAGTATTGAAGAACTATCTTTAATACATGGACTTTCAATCCCATTTGAAAAAAATATAATATCTGAAAAAAATAATTATTTTAAAAAACAAAAATTATATTTATTAACAAAGAAAATGTCTGAATTATATCAAAAAAATATAATGTTCACTAGTTCTGCTTATGATTATCTCACTCATAGAGGAATTAGTAGAAATATGATGCAATTTTTTTGTATTGGTTTTGCAAGTTTTACTTGGGATTTATTTTATCAAAAATTAAACATAAAAAAAGAATTTGAGACTGAATTATTAAACTATCAACTGATTTCTATTAATCAAAGCAATAAAATATATGACCCGTTTCAAGGAAGAATAATATTTCCAATACATGATAAATATGGAAGAACTATAGGATTTGGGGGTAGAACAATACAAAATATTTTTCCAAAATATATAAATTCAACTGAAACAAATATATTTTACAAAGGTAAACAAATTTATGGGTTATACCAAGTAAAAAAGAAAAATTCAAAACCAAAATATCTATTAGTTGTAGAAGGATATATTGATGTTATTATGTTAACACAAAATAAAATTAATTATGTGGTTTCTTCTTTAGGAACATCAATTACAAAAGAACATGTAAAAATACTTTTTCGAAATACTGATACAGTTATATATTGTTATGATGGTGATGATGCAGGAAGAAATGCTGCCTGGAGAGCTTTAAAAATTACATTACCATATATTTCTGATAAAAAAACTATAAAATTTATAATTTTACCTGAAAATGAAGATCCAGATAGTATTATTAAAAAAGAAGGAGCTAAAAATTTTCAACTACGTATTCAAAATGCGCTTACAATGTCTAAATTTTTTTTTAAAAATATTTTAAAAGGAATTAATTTGTCATCTAATGATGATAAGTTTTATTTAAGTGTACGTGCTTTACCTTTAATAAATTGTATATCTAGTGATACAATACGAATTTACTTAAGACAAATATTAGCACGAATAATAGGAATTTTAGATGATTACCAATTTGAAAAATTTTTGTATCAACAAAAACAAAAAAATAAAATTTTACAATATAAAATTAAACAAACTCCAATGCGAACTCTTATAGGCTTACTTGTCCAAAACCCTAATTTAGCATATTTAGTAACTTCAACAAAACAATTAAAAAATTCAAAAATAAAAGGAATTCCTATCTTTTTAGAAATTTTAAAAACATGTTCAGAAAACATATCTTTTAATACAGGTCAATTACTAGAATTTTATAGAAATAGTAAAATAATAAATATTTTAAAAACCCTATCAATATTTGACCATATGATAGTTGAAGACAAAATTCAGAATGTTTTTTTGGATTTATTAAAAAGTATATATAAAAAAGATTTGGAACAAAGACAAGAACATCTAATTGCAAAAGAAAGAACTAACGGGCTTACAATACACGAAAAAAAAGAAATTTGGTCGATTAATAAAAAATTGAAAAATAGTTAATAATTTTTTGTGTTATTCATTGAAATTGCCTTATAGTATATCTTAAAATTAAAACAATTCTATATATTCATTATTGACTAAATAGTCAATTAATATTCATTATATTAACAGAATTTGGATATTTTCTTATGGAGCAAAACCCAAAGTCACAACTTAAGCTGCTTGTTACACATGGTAAGGAGCAAGGGTATTTAACCTATGCAGAAGTTAATGATCATCTTCCAGAAGATATTATTGATTCCGAACAAATCGATGACATTATTCAGATGATTAATGATATGGGAATTCAAGTCGTCGAAGAAGCACCTGATGCAGATGATCTAATTTTAAATGAAATAAATACGGATACAGATGAAGATGCAGTAGAAGCAGCAACACAAGTTTTATCAAGTGTTGAATCTGAATTAGGAAGAACAACTGACCCTGTTCGTATGTATATGAGAGAAATGGGTACTGTTGAATTACTTACAAGAGAAGGTGAAATTGATATAGCTAAGCGAATTGAAGAAGGAATTAATCAAGTTCAATCTTCAGTATCAGAATATCCAGAAGCTATTACTTATCTTTTAGATCAATATGATCGAATTAAAACTGGTCAAATAAGATTATCTGATATAATAATAGGTTTTGTTGATCCTAATGCAGAAGAAATGCTACCTCTTTCTAATAATATCCATCTAGGATCTGAACTTTTAGATGAAGTTTCTAATGATGAAGTTCATGATCATCATGAAGAAGATGAAGAAGATGAAGAAAATGAAGAAAATGAAGAAGATGAAGAAGATGAAGAAGATGAAGAAAATAGTATTGATCCAGAATTAGCAAATGAAAAATTTTCTGCATTACGGAAACAATACACTAACACAAGCAATACAATTAAAATCAAAAATAGAAATCATAAAGATTCATTGTTAGAAATTTATAATCTTTCAGAAATTTTTAAGCAATTTAGATTAGTTCCAAAACAATTTGAGCATTTAGTTAATAATATGCGTGATATGATGGAAAGAGTAAGAACACAAGAAAGAATTATAATGAAATTATGCATTGAAGAATGTCAAATGCCAAAAAAAAATTTTATAAAAATTTTTTCAGGAAATGAAACAAACATAGATTGGTTCATAAAAGAAAAAAATTTAAATCAATCCTGGTCTAAAAAATTAAAAGAAATTGAAGAAAGAATTTTTATAAGTATAAAAAAATTAAGTAATATAGAAAAAGAAACAGGTTTGACCATTCAAGAAGTAAAAGATATTAATAAAAGAATGTCTATTGGAGAAGCAAAAGCTAAAAGAGCAAAAAAAGAAATGGTAGAAGCAAATTTAAGACTAGTTATTTCTATTGCTAAAAAATATACTAATAGAGGCTTGCAATTTTTAGATTTAATTCAAGAAGGTAATATTGGTTTAATGAAAGCAGTAGATAAATTTGAATATCGTAGAGGATATAAATTTTCAACTTATGCAACTTGGTGGATTCGACAGGCAATTACTCGTTCGATTGCTGATCAAGCACGTACTATTCGTATACCTGTTCATATGATAGAAACTATTAATAAACTTAATCGTATTTCTAGGCAAATACTTCAAGAAACAGGGCGTGAACCAACTCCTGAAGAGCTTTCTGAAAAAATGTTAATTCCTGAAGATAAGATTAGAAAAGTTTTAAAAATAGCTAAAGAACCTATATCTATGGAAACCCCTATAGGAGATGATGATGACTCTCATTTAGGTGATTTTATAGAAGACACTACATTAGAACTTCCACTAGATTCAGCTACATCTGAAAGTTTAAGATCAGCAACACATGATGTTTTATCAGGACTTACAGCTCGTGAAGCTAAAGTTCTGCGTATGCGTTTTGGAATTGATATGAATACTGATCATACTTTAGAAGAAGTGGGAAAACAATTTGACGTTACTCGAGAAAGAATAAGACAAATAGAAGCAAAAGCATTAAGAAAACTACGTCATCCAAGTAGATCAGAAGTATTGCGTAGTTTTTTAGATGATTAATATATATAACAAATTAAAATAATAAAACTTCTGTAATAAATAATTATAACATATAAACTATGTTTTTAATAAAACACAGGAGTTTTAATTTTAAATAATATTAAATACCATCTCCATATTTAAATTGTTCTATACCATCTAAAAATGTATTTTTATCTTCTTTAAAAAAAGAACTTGAATTATTTATTTGCTTTACAATCTTAGCCGGAACTCCAGCAACTGTAACACATGGAGGTATGTTTTTTAAAACTACTGAACCAGCACCTATTTTTGTTTCGGAACCAATTTCAATATTCCCTAATATTTTAGCTCCTGCACCTATACTAACTTTACTCCGAATTATGGGGTGTCTATCTTTTCTATGGTTTTTACCTGTTGCACCTAAAGTAACAGAATGTAAAATTGAAACATCATCTTCTATAATTACCCCTTCTCCAATAACAATACCAGTTGCATGATCAAGCATTATTCCAGAACCAATAGATGCAGCTGGATGAATATCAACTGAAAAAACAGTAGAAATTCTACTTTGCAAATACATTGATAACGCATATTTTTTTTTATTCCAAAGATAATGACTGATTCTATAGGATTCTAATGCATGAAAACCTTTAAAATATAAAAAAGGTGTTAAATAGTTATTGACAACTGGATCTCTTTGTAAAATAGCTTTTAAATCCTTAGCTACTAAATTTAACATTAAACAATCATTTAGATATATATTATTTAAAATATGTTGAATATTCTTTTCAGAAATTGTTAAAGAAGATAACTTAGTCGATAATATATAACTTAAGGAACTACTTAATTTATCATGTTTTAATATATTTTCTTCATATAAAACAGATAAAATTGGCTCTTTTTTCGACGCAATTTTAGCTTCGTATAATATTATATTCCATAGTTCTAAAATTTCTGAAGAACACATATTTTTTCCTTAAAAACATTATTAAAAATTTAAAACATTAGTTTGTATTAATATTATTTTTTTTTAAAATATCATCAAAATTAATAGGAGCAAGATTTAATTGAGGAAAACTTCCATAGGATACTAAACTAGATATACATGTTCTAGCATATGGAAATAAAATGCTTGGACAATACGAACCTATATAATATTTTAATTCTTGTTCGTTAAAGTTATCAATAAGAAAGATACCTGCTTGATGTACATCACATAAAAAAACTAAACTATTTTTAGTTTGTACTATTACTCTAACTTGTAAAATAATTTCAAAAATATTTAATTTTAATTTTTTAACATTTGTATTCATATTAAATTTCATAGTTGGAATACATTGTTGTTCAAAAATTTCTGGTGTATTAGGTGCTTCAAAAGAAATATCTTTTATATAAATTCGATGAATTGAAAAAACTTTTTGATTTAATTTTTTTTCTGGCATGAAATATCCTAATACTTAATATTTAATTAAAATTTTATCTTATAATGGTTAACAATTATTATTTTAATTTTTAATAACAGGTAGATTTTCCATATTCCAAGAATCCATTCCATTTTTTAAAATATAAATATTTTTTATCCCATTATCCATAAAGTTTTTAATATATTTATTATTATTTGATGATGAATGTATTATAAGAATAACAGGAATAACAGTAGATAAATTTAATTCTTGAATTTTTTTAAAAGAAATTTTTTTTAATGGAATATGAATAGCATTTAAAATATGACCTGAATTATATAATTCTAAAGACCGTGTATCAATTATTTTAGCATTTTTTTTATTAATTAAATTAATTGCATAAAAACTATTAATTAATTTTGCTTTTAAATAAAATTGTTTAAAAGTTAAAAAAATGATAATACTAAGTAAACAAAACCATAGGGTACTAAGTATTAAATTGTTCGATATAAATAATAATATATTATTCACGAAATAAAAATCCTACTTTTTGTAAATTATAATAATTGTATATTTAAATAGTTTTAATTTTGGCATTTAAAAAAACTTTAAATGCCTGAAAATATAAAATTAAAAGTGATAATTATACTTTAATATTTAATAAAAAAATTATACGATATTTAATCGTATTTTTTCGTTTTTAATTGTTTCTTGAACTTGATTTAATGACACTCCACCTTTGGATACACGTTTTTTAATACATGCTTCTAAAGTAATATGATCATATATATCATTTTCTATAAGCTGACTATATTCTTGAAATTTAGATAAATCTAAATCTTTTAACGCTTTATTTTCATTTATAGCTTGCAATACTATTTTCCCAGATATATGATGCGCTTCTCGAAAAGAAATTCCTTTTTTCACCAAATAATCTGCAACTTCTGTAGCATTAGAATAACCTTTTTCTGCTGCTTGATAGCACAATAAACGATTTAATTTTATATTTTTTAAAACTAAGCTAGCCATTGACAAAGAACTATTCCAAGTTTTAATTGCATCAAAAAGACTTTCTTTATCTTCTTGCATATCTTTATTATAAGACAATGGTAAAGCTTTTAAAACAACTAAAATTGAAAATAAAGATCCATATACACGACTACATTTTCCACGTATTAATTCTAAAGCATCTGGATTCTTTTTTTGAGGCATTAATGATGAACCTGATGTGATAGAATCAGATAATTCAATAAAATTTGCTTCACTAGAATTAAAAAAAATTAAATCTTCAGAAAACCTAGATAAATGCATCATACTAATTGAAGCTGAAGCTAATAGCTCTATAATATAATCTCTATCTGAAACACTATCTAATGCATTATTAGTTGCGGAACTAAAACCCATAGATAATGCTAATTTTTCACGATCAATATTCCATGCCGTACCAGATAATGCACCTGATCCTAATGGGCTAATATCTAATCTTTTTAAAGTATCTTTTAAACGACCAAAATCACGCTTTAACATTTCTACATAAGCTAAACACCAATATGAAAAAGTAATGGGTTGTGCACGTTGTAAATGAGTATATCCAGGAATTATAACATCACAATGTAGTTCAGCACTTAAAATAAATTGTTTTTGAAGATATAAAATACTTTCTAATAAAATCTGAATATTATTTTTACACCATAATTTTAAATCAGTTGTAATTTGATCATTACGACTTCGACCTGTATGTAATTTCTTACCTACTTCTCCTATTTTTTTAATAAGATTAACTTCTATCCAGCTATGAATATCCTCACAATCACTTTTAAGAATTTGTTCTGGATTTTTATAAATTTCCTGTTTTAAAGAAATTAATGCGCATTCTATTTTTTCTTGCTCTTTTTTAGTTAAAACACCTGTTTCAACAAGTGCATAAGACCAAGCAATTGAAGCAAATATATCCTCTTGAGCTAAAATATAATCAAATGATAAAGAAGTATTAAATTTTTTAAATAATTTATTAGATTCATCAAGGAATCTTCCACCCCAAAGCGACATATATTTTCTCTAATAAAAGTAATGAACTCGATAAATAATTATTTTTTATAAAAATTATTTTAACTTATTTAAAGCACGTATTCTAGAAGAAAGAGAAAATAAACGAATAAATCCTTCTGCATCTGAATGTTTATAAACTTCATCTTTACTAAAAGTTGCATATTCTTGAGAATATAGCGAATCTAAAGATTTTTTTTGAACAGCAGTTACACTACCTTTATATAATTTTAAAACTACCTCTCCATTTAATGAAGCAGCTAATGAATCAGCAGCACATTGTAAAGATTCACGAATTGGAGTAAACCATCGACCATCATAAACTACTGAAGACATTTCTAAACCAATTTTTTCTCTCCATTGAAAACTTTCCCGATCAAAAACCAATTGTTCAATTGCTCTTAAAGCAATATTAATAATTGTACCACCTGGAGTTTCATAACAACCCCTAGATTTAATTCCAACAATTCTATTTTCAACAATATCTAATCGTCCTATAGCATGATTAGATCCAATTTTATTTAATTTACTAATACATTGTAAAGGAGTTACATCTTTATTATTAATAGATACTACAGATCCTTTAATAATATGTAACAAAATATATTCTGGTTTTTCTGGAGCTTTTTCTGGTTCTATAGTCCAACTCCAACAATCTGAATTTGTTCTGTTCCAAAGATTTTCCAGCAAACCACCTTCTGTAGAAATATGTAAAGCATTCTCGTCTTTGCTATAAATTTTTTCTAACGTTGCTGTAGTAGAAATATTTTTTTTATTTAAATACTTTAATAGTGATTCTCTTGAATTTAAATTCCATTGTCTCCAAGGAGCAATGACTTTAAGATGCGGAGCTAATGCTGCATAAGTAATCTCAAAACGAACTTGATCATTACCTTTTCCTGTTGCACCATGACATAAAAATTTAGCTCCAACACTTAAAGCAAGTTCTACTTGTTTTTTTGCTATAATAGGTCTAGCTAAAGCAGTTCCTAATAAATAAGTACCTTCATATAAAGCACCTGTTTTTAATATAGGAAAAACATAATCTTCTATAAACTCATCTTTTAAATCAAAAATATGGCAGCTAGAAGCGCCAGATTGCAATGCTTTTTTATTAATATCATTTAAATCATCTTTTGATTGACCGATATCTGCCACAAAAGCAATAACATCAACTTTATAAGTTTCTTTTAACCAAGGTATAATTGCAGAAGTATCTAATCCTCCTGAATATGCCAATACAACTTTTTCAAGATTCTTATTCATATTTAAATACCTTTAATATAATCAAACTATGATAAAACTCGTGTTCCAATATTTATACCATTAAATAATAATTTTAAATCTTCTATATTTTGCCAGCTTGCAATATCTACTGAACGATTCAAAATTTTAGCTGCGTCTAGTGCTGCATTTACTTTAACAATCATACCATCCGTAATAATTCCTTGAGAAATTAATTTTTTAGCTTGAATATTATTTATTTCTTTAATTCTTTGACCTTTACCATCTAATATTGAACTGATATCTGATAATAAAATTAAATGAGCCTCCAATGTCGTTGCTAATGCTGTTGCAGCTAAGTCTGCATTTACATTCATTAATTGACCATCATTAGTAATACCTATAGAACTAATAATTGGCAAAATACTTTGTTTACATAAATTTAATAAAAAAACAGGAGATCCCGATGTAACTTTTCCAACATGTCCTAAATCTTTATCTAATATTTCTGTATTTGTACTCTTTCCATCAGATAAACATAATCCTACAGCATTAATTTTATTTTTTAATGCCCATGCTAGAAGAATTTTATTAGCTGTTCCAGCCAAAGCACCCGTAATAATATTTATATGTTCAGAAGGAGTAATTCGTAATCCATTTTTTTTCTTTACTGGTAAAGATAATTCATTCATTAAATTATCTATTAATCGTCCACCTCCATGAATTATTACAATACTGCGTTTATTAGATTGTTGATACTCATAAATAGCTTTAAATAAACCCATCATTGCATTATCACTTTCTAAAAGAACTCCACCTAATTTAATAACTAAAGGAGTCATCATTAAATACCTCGTCAAATAATTGATTCTGTTTCAGAAAATCCAAAACGAATATTAAAACATTGTACTGCTTGAGCAGCTGCACCTTTTAATAAATTATCTTCAGCTGTTACAATAACAAGATATTCATTTCTAATAGTAAATCCAATGTCACAAAATGGTAATTTTGCTATTCCTTTAATACTTGGAAAAGTGTTTTTATATATTCTAATTAATGATTTATCTTTATAAAAAGTATTATATATATCATAAATGTTAGTTAACTTAAGATTTGTTTTTAATTTACATACAATAGTGGCAATGATACCTCTTGAAAATGAACCCAAGTGTGGAATAAAAACTACTGGAATACCTAGATGCTCTATAATTTCTGGAGTATGACGATGTGTAAAAATATTATATGGAGCTAAACTAACTTCACAAAAACTATTATTAATATTAGGTTGTCTACCAGCACCACTAACACCACTAATTGCATTAACTATAGGAATATATGATTTAGATAAAACATCAGCTTCTACAAAAGGTTTTAGTGCTAATTGTATACAAGTAGCATAACAACCTGGAACCGCAATTAATTTAGCTTTTTGAATTTTTTTATAATTCCATTCAGCTAGTCCATAAATAGATTTTTTTAAAATTTTTTCATAATTATGAATAAAACCATAATATTCTAAATAAATATCAATATTATTTATTCTATATGCGCCCGATAGATCTATTACAATATAATTATACTCCATAAACAAAGGAACCAAAGTATGACTAACATTATGATCTGTAGCTAAAAATACAACATCTATATTATCTTTGATTAAAGTAAAATCTTCAATAGAATCAAATGGAATATTTATAATATTTGTATATTCTGGATACAAATCAGAAAATGATTTTCCTATATTAATACTATCTTTAGAAACAAAAATTTTTTTTATTCTAGCAAATTTATGACGATTAATATAATTAACTAATTCTGCTCCAGAGTATCCACTGGCACCAATAATTACAACATTTAACATAAATTAAAAACCTTAAAAAACAAAAAACTATTATAAAAAATTAATTTATTAAATTATTTAAATATAAAACAATATTACACTTTTATTAATCTCATTGATGTTTTTACTTTACAAGTAAGATATGTTTTAATATATAAAAAATCTCAAAAAGTTTTATTAAATGAATAGAAAAATACCTTCTTTTATTGAAATATATAAATCACTAATTAAAATACCTACAATTAGTAGCGAAAAAAAAACAATAGATCAAAGTAATAAAATTTTTATTGATTTATTATCAAATTATTTTTCAGAATTAAATTTTTCAATACAAATAAAAAACATACCTAATACAAATAAATTTAATATGTTATCCTCATTTGGAACAGGAAAAGGAGGTTTATTATTTTCTGGACATACAGATACAGTTGATTTCGATCAAAATACATGGACTAAAGATCCTTTTAAATTAACTGAAAAAGATAATAAATTATATGGATTAGGTGTAGTAGATATGAAAGGATTTTTTGTTTTTTTATTAGATATTATATCTTCTATAAACATAAAAAAAATTAAAAAACCAATTTATATACTTGCTACAGCCAATGAAGAAACAGATATGTCTGGAGCAAGATATTTTGCTCAATCTACAAGTATTAAACCAGATTGTATTATTATTGGCGAACCCACATGTTTAAAATTAGTCAATGCTCATAAAGGTCATTTGTCATATAAAATTGATATTTTTGGTCATACTGGGCATTCAAGTAATCCTGATAATGGTATTAATAGCATTGAAATTGCATATAAAGTAATAAAAGAATTAATTAATTTAAAAAAATATCTTCAACAAAAATACTCACATAAAGATTTTTCTATTGCACATCCAACTATGAATTTTGGATCTATAAAAGGTGGCAATTCAATTAACCGAATTTGTTCATTGTGTAGTATAACTTTTGAAATACGACCTATACCTCAACTAAATCTTAAAACACTTGAAGTACTATTAAAAGAAAAACTAAAAAAAATTAAAAAAAAATGGCCAAATCGAATTTTTTTAAAAAATCTTTTTTTTTCTGTTCCTGCATATGAAATATCTAAAACTCATCACATAGTTCAAAAAATAGAAAGTTTCTGTAAAATTAAATCTAAAAGTGTAAATTATTGTACAGAAGCACCATTTTTAAAAAATATTGCACCTACATTAATTTTAGGTCCTGGTTCAATTGAACAAGCACATTATCCAGATGAATATTTACATTGTGATTTTATTCAACCTACAAAAAAAATTTTAAAAAAAATAATAATGAATTTTTGCTATTAAAAAAATAATGTATATAATTTCTACATTTTACAAACCAAATAAACGACAGATAGAATATACTATATCTGATTGATTTAAAGTATAAAAATGAAAATTTTTTACACCTTCTTCAGATAAATTTTTTATAATATCTATTACTATACTTGCACCTATAACTTTTTGAGCAACTAGATCATCAGTTAATGTATCAAAAATTTCAAACATCCAATATGGAATACTAACATTAGTCATTTTAGAAAATCGTTTTAACTGTTCAAAATTATAAATAGGTAGTATACCTGGTATAATTTCAACATTTATATTATTTTTAATACAATTATCTCGAAAACGTAAATAACTTTCAGTATTAAAAAAAAACTGAGTAATAGCTCGATTAGCACCTGCATCTATTTTCTTTTTTAAATTTAAAATATCAGATTTTGAATTTGTTGATTCTGGATGTGTTTCAGGATAAGCGGCTACAGAAATATCAAAATCAGCTATTTTTTTTAATAAAATAACTAAATCACAAGCATACATTTCATGCAAATGATATTTATCATTAGAATCTCCTCTTAAAGCAAATATGCTTCGAACACCGTTTTCCCAATAAAATTTTGCTATTTTTTCTAACTCCAGTGTTGTTGAATCAACACAAGTTAAATGAGGGGCTGTGATAACACCAGTTTTTTCATGTATTTTTTTTACAATTTTATATGTTTTTTCCCGTTCACCACTATTTGCTCCATAGGTGACAGAAAAAAAAAATGGTTTTAATTCATTTAATTTAATCACAGAATTAAATAATTTATTTTCTGAATCTATATTTTTAGGTGGAAAAAATTCAAAAGAATATTTCATTTTTTTATTTAAGTTATTCAATTTTTGATCAATTATATCTTTATGATATTTATTTTTTAAAAAACTCATTTATAAAAACTCCACTAAAATATTTTAATTTCATCTATAATATTATAAGTAAACATACGATTTTTATACTTAAAATAGTATATCTTTAAACAATATTAAAAATTTATATGCATAAAAATCAAATCTATCAAAAATCTTTAAAAGATTTAAACACATTTTCTATAAATGTAACAGCAAAAAAAATTATTTTTATTAGAACCATTAAGTCATTAATTGATATTTGTAAAAAATGTGACTTATCTAATATTCCTTATATCATTTTAGGAGAGGGTAGTAATGTACTGTTTTTAGAAAATTACAAAGGAATAGTTATTATTAATAGAATTAAAGGAATTACAATTAAAGAAAAAAAAAATTTTTGGTTATTACATGTTCTTTCAGGAGAAAAATGGAATGATTTAGTTAAATATACATTAAGAATGGGTTTTTTTGGATTAGAAAACTTAGCATTAATTCCTGGTTGTTTAGGATCTGCTGCAATTCAAAATATCGGTGCATATGGTTTAGAGTTAAAAAATGTATGTCAATATGTTGATATTATTTCTTTAAAAAATTCTAAAATAATAAGAATTGAAAAAGATTTATGTAAATTCTCTTATCGAAATAGTATTTTTAAACATAAGTATACAGAAGGATATGCAGTACTTGCTGTTGGTATAAAAATATTAAAAAAATGGAATCCTATTGTTTTTAAGTCATTTTTTAAAAACATAAATATTACAAAAATAAATCCTTATAAAATATATAATAGTATATGTAGAATAAGAAAAAAAAAACTACCTAATATTAATAAACTAGGAAATGCAGGTAGTTTTTTTAAAAATCCTATTATTTCTAAAAAAAATGCAAAAAAAATTTTATCTTTATATATGAATATACCATATTATTTCCAAATTGATGGATCTATAAAAATTTCAGCTGCTTGGTTAATTGAAAAATATGATTTTAATAATATTAAAATTGGAGACGCAGCTATTTATCAAAAACAAAAGCTTATATTGATTAATCAGAAAGAAGCAAAACCAAAAGAAATTTTAAAACTAGCCAAAATAATACAAGAATCTATTTTAAAAAAATTTAAAATATGGTTAGAACCTGAAATAGATTTTATTAATTCTTCAGGGAAAATAAAATTATTGAAAAATATTTAATTTAAATATTTATAAATCAAATTTTTTATCTTAAAACATTATTTTATTTATTATATTAACTAATAATTTGAAAAAAAAATTATTTTTCAAAAAACCTTGCAATAACAACGAAAAAACATATAATATTAAAAAGTCAAATTTATTTGATTAATTTAAAAAATAATTTTAATATAGCCGGCTTAGCTCAGCAGGTAGAGCAACTGACTTGTAATCAGTAGGTCACCAGTTCGATTCCGGTAGCCGGCACAATATTTTTATAGGTGGGATTCCCGAGCGGCCAAAGGGAGCAGACTGTAAATCTGCCGTCTGAGACTTCGAAGGTTCGAATCCTTCTCCCACCAAAAATGCGGACATCGTATAATGGATATTACCTCAGCCTTCCAAGCTGATGATGCGGGTTCAATTCCCGCTGACCGCTCAAAAAATTACTGCTGATATGGCTCAGTCGGTAGAGCACACCCTTGGTAAGGGTGAGGTCCCCAGTTCAATTCTGGGTATCAGCATTATTTTTTTTATTTAAAAAACTAATAAAATTTCAAAAATAATATTCAATCCAAACATCTCAATCTCACCTATAATTAAAATTTTCTAAATCCTAAAATCAATATATCTTTAAAAAGATTTTAATTTTTCAAAACATTTTTTAAAATTTATATTTTAAAAAATTAAATATTAAAAAATTCTAACATATTTTTTCTTTTAATTATTTTATTTTTTGTAATGCGCAGGAGAAACTATGAATATACAAATGCCTAATCAGAAAAAATTTAAAAATATAGAAAAAATAAAGTGGATTTTTATATGTATAAATTTTATTTTATGTATTTTAATTGACTATTATTTTAGTAAAATAAATTTTTTTATCCGAATTTCATTAATATTTTTTTTAATTAGTTGTACAATCGGTATCTTAATTAGTACAGAAAAAGGAAAATCTATTCTATTATATGTAAATGCCTCAAAAAGTGAAATGAAAAAAATAATATGGCCTAAATATAAAGAAACTTTATATACTACACTTATAATTATTTTTGTGACAATATTTATGTCGCTACTTTTGTGGGGTCTAGATAATATTATATTTCGTTTAATAGCATTTATTATTAATTTAAGGTTATAAAAAATGCACGAAAGCTCAAAAAAAAAATGGTATGTATTACAAGCTTTTTCTGGTTTTGAAAGTCGTGTTGCTCAATCAATACGAGAACATGTTAAATTAAATAAAATGCAAAATTTTTTTGGGGAAGTAATGGTTCCATCTGAAGAAGTAGTAGAAATTAGAGGAGGACAACGTAGAAAAAGTGAATATAAATTTTTTCCAGGATATGTTTTAATTCAAATGATTATGACAGATGCAACATGGCATTTAATTAGAAATATTCCTAGAGTATTAGGTTTTATTGGAGGCAAATCAGATAAGCCATCACCAATCAGTAATAAAGAAGTAGAAACTATTGTTAATAGACTGCGTCAAATTGGTGATAAACCAAGACCGAAAACTTTATTTGAACCAGGAGAAATGATTCGAGTTAACGATGGTCCTTTTGCTGATTTTAACGGAGTGGTAGAAGAAGTAGATTATGAAAAAAGTAGATTAAAAGTATCTGTCTCTATTTTTGGAAGATCTACTCCTGTAGAGTTAGATTTTAGACAAGTTGAAAAAAATTAAAAACATTTTTATATAAATACTAAAGAGAATCTTGAAATGGCAAAAAAAATACAATCTTACATAAAACTTCAAGTATCTGCTGGCATGGCAAATCCAAGTCCTCCAATAGGTCCTGCATTGGGACAAAAAGGAGTAAATATTATGGAATTTTGTAAACTATTTAATGCAAAAACAGAAAATATAGAAAAAGGATTACCTATACCAGTAATTATAACAGTATATTCTGACCGTTCATTTACATTTATAACTAAAACACCTCCAGCTTCTATCTTATTAAAAAAAGCCGCTGGAATTAAATCGGGATCTAGTAAACCGAAAACAGAAATGAAAGGTAAAGTAACAAAATTACAAATTGAAGAAATAGCTAATATCAAAAAAAAAGACATGACTGGTTCAAATATTCAAAATATGATTCAATCTATCAAAGGAACAGCTAAATCTATGGGTTTGATCATCGAGGATTAATTATGATTAAAATTGCTAAACGTATGAAAAAAATAAAAAAAAATGTTGAAATTAACAAATTATATCATATTGATGAATTAATTACATTACTAAAAAATTCATCAAAAGTAAATTTTATTGAAAGTATTGATATCGCTGTTAATTTAGGAATAAACCCAAAAAAATCAGATCAAAATATACGAGGAACAACTATATTACCACATGGTATTGGTCGTATTGTTAAAGTGGCTGTATTTACTCAAGGTGAAAATGTTGAAATAGCCAAAAAAGCTGGTGCAGAATATATTGGAATGGAAGAATTATCTGAAAAAATAAAAAAAGAAGGTATTATGTTTAATACTGTTATTGCATCACCTGACGCTATGAAAGTTGTAACTCAATTAGGTCATATATTAGGACCTCGTGGATTAATGCCTAATCCTAAATTAGGTACAGTGACAACAAATATTGCTGAAGCAATTAAAAATGCAAAAACAGGACAAATTTGTTATCGAAATGATAAAAACGGAATCATTCATGCTACTATCGGAAAAATTAACTTCGAAAACATTCAGATTAAAGACAATTTTAATACTTTTTTAGAATCAATAAAAAAATCAAAACCACCACAATCTAAAGGAATATACATAAAAAAAATTGTCTTATCTAGTACTATGGGAATCGGTTTAACTCTAGATCAATCGAATCTATCTTTATAATAAGATGTTTTTACTTTACGATAGAAAAAAAATTATTTATAATGATATCCCCTTTTTAAAAAAAATTCAAAATTTATTTTAATAAATTTTTTATAATCATAAAGAAACAATAATACTAATCCCAATTATTACTTAGTATACTTAATTAAAAATCTTTTCTCTAAATAAAAATATAGGAGAATACGATAAAATGGCGTTAAATCTTAACAAAAAAAAAACAATTGTTTCTAAAATAAATCAAATTTCTAATTCAGCTTTATCAGCTGTAATTGCAAACTCTCAAGGAATTTCTGTAAATCAAATAAATCAATTAAGACAGTCAGGACGTAAATTAGGCGTAAAAATGAGTATTGTACGTAATACTCTATTATCTTTAGCAATTAAAAATACAGCTTTTGAATGTTTAAAAAAAATTATAAAAGGTTCTACTTTTATAGCTTATTCTACAAATCATCCAGGTAGCGGAGCTAGATTATTTAAAAAATTTGAAAAAAAAAATAAACAATTTAAAATTACAGGAGCAGTATTTGAAGGTAAACTATTATCTAATTTAGAAATAAATCAACTTGCAGATATGCCAACTTATGAAGAAGCAATAGCAAAACTTTTATTAATATTAAAAATATCAGCTGCTGGAAAACTTATTTATACATTATCTGCTATAAAACAGAAAAAAGAAACCTCTTAAAAGAGGTTATTATTTTTGATGTATTATTAACATCTAAAATAATTCTAATTGTTATTAGGAATTATTGTTATGTCTATTACTAAAGAACAAATTTTAGAAGCTGTATCAGAAATGTCTATTATGAATGTTGTAGAACTTATTTCAGCAATGGAGAAAAAATTTGGAGTTTCTGCAAATATGTCTATGCAGTCCAATAACAACAATGAAAAAAAAGCTGCTGAAGAAAAAACAGAGTTTGATCTTTTTTTAAAAGTTATTGGTCCAAATAAAGTTTCAGTTATTAAGAGTGTTCGTAGTGCAACTGGTTTAGGACTAAAAGAAGCTAAAGATTTAGTAGAGTCTGCACCAACTGTTATAAAAGAAAACATGAATAAAAAAGATGCAGAATCACTTAAAAAAACTTTAGAAGATGTTGGTGCTGAAATCGAAATTAAGTAAAATATTATATATTTTAATTTAATTAACTTCCACATATGGCTGGTGTTTTTAATTCACCAGCCCTTTTACATAATATAAAATATTTAAAAAATTTTAAAAATACTTTTAAAACAAAAATTATTTAAACAACTGAAAACAAATAATTAAAATAAAAAATGTCTCTTCTTCAGATTAAAAGGCAATAATATTAGTCTGCATTTATCTGTCAACGAGCTTAGGAACCCTATGGTTTACTCTTATACCGAAAAAAAACGTATTCGTAAAGATTTTGGAAAACGTCCTCAAATTTTGGATATACCATATCTTCTTTCAATTCAACTTAATTCTTATAAAAAATTTATCAAAATAGACCCAGAAGGACAACATGGATTAGAAGCAGCTTTTCAATCAGTATTTCCTATACGTGGTTATAATGGAAATTCTGAATTACAATATGTAAGTTATAGATTAGGAGAGGCAACATTTGATGTTAAAGAATGTCAAATACGAGGTGCTACTTATTCTGCTCCATTAAGAGTCAAATTAAGATTAGTTATTTATGAACGTGATATATTAGAACCGACAGTTAAAGATATTAAAGAACAAGAAGTATATATGGGTGAAATACCATTAATGACAAATAATGGAACTTTCATAATTAATGGTACAGAAAGAGTTGTTGTATCTCAATTACACCGAAGTCCTGGTGTATTTTTTGATAGTGATAAAGGAAAAACACATTCTTCAGGAAAAGTTTTATATAATGCTCGTATTATTCCTTACAGAGGATCATGGTTAGATTTTGAATTTGATCCAAAAGATAATTTATTTGTTAGAATTGATAGACGCAGAAAATTACCAGTCACTATTATTTTACGTGCTCTTGAATATGACACAGAAGAAATATTAAATTTATTTTTTGAAAAAAATATTTTTAAAATAGATAATAATAAAATTGAATTAGAATTAGTTTCAGAAAGACTTCGAGGTGAAACTGCTTCTTTTGATATTCAAAAAAATGGGAAAATATATATTAAAAAAGGGCGTCGTATTACTGCTCGACATATTCAAGAATTAAATAGATCTAAAATTCAATCTATTATAGTACCAGTAGAATATATTCTAGGAAGAATAGTCTCAAAAAACTACTTAAATCCAATAACAAAAGAAATAATTATCTCAGCTAATACAGAATTATCTTTAGAAACACTAACAAAATTACGTAAATTAAATTTTTCATATATTGAGACACTTTTTACTAATGATTTAGATCATGGTCCATATATTTCTGAAACACTTCGTATTGATTCGTCATACGATAGAACAAGTGCATTAATGGAAATTTATCGCGTAATGAGACCTGGAGAACCCCTTACCAAAGAAGCTACAGAAAATTTATTTGAAAACTTATTTTTTTCTGAAGATCGATATGATCTTTCATCTGTTGGACGTATGAAATTTAACAGATCTTTATCACGTAAAAAAATCGAAGGACTAGGAACATTAAATAAAGAAGATATAATTGATGTAATAAAAAAATTAATTGACATCCGAAATGGAAAAGGAGAAGTAGATGATATCGATCATTTAGGAAATAGACGAATTAGATCAGTAGGAGAAATGGCAGAAAATCAATTTAGACTTGGTTTAGTCAGAGTAGAAAGAGCTGTAAAAGAAAGGTTGTCAGTAGGAGATTTAGAAACTTTAATACCACAAGATATGATCAACGCCAAGCCAATATCTGCAGCTGTAAAAGAGTTTTTTGGTTCCAGTCAATTATCTCAATTTATGGATCAAAATAATCCTTTATCAGAAATTACACATAAACGAAGAATTTCAGCTTTAGGATTAGGCGGTTTAACTAGAGAAAGAGCTGGTTTTGAAGTAAGAGATGTTCATCCAACACATTATGGTCGAGTTTGTCCAATAGAAACACCAGAAGGGCCTAATATTGGATTAATTAATTCTTTATCAGTATATGCAAGAACTAATTCATATGGTTTTTTAGAAACACCTTATAGAAAAGTAAAAAATAGATTCGTGACAAAAGAAATTCACTATTTATCTGCAATAGAAGAAGGTAATTATATTATAGCACAAGCTAATACAAATATAGATAAAAACAATTTTTTTATTGATGATTTAGTAACTTGCAGACATAAAGGAGAATCAAGTTTATTTAATTGTAATCAAGTTGATTATATGGATGTGTCTACTCAACAAATTGTATCTGTTGGAGCATCTTTAATTCCTTTTCTTGAGCATGATGATGCAAATAGAGCTTTAATGGGAGCAAATATGCAACGCCAAGCAGTACCTACTCTAAAAACTGATAAACCTTTAGTAGGTACAGGAATGGAAAGAGCTGTAGCTGTAGATTCAGGAGTTACAATTGTAGCAAAAAGAAGTGGTATTGTTCAATATGTAGACGCTTCTCGAATTATAATCAAAGTTCATGAAAATGAAACATACTTGGGAGAAGCTGGTATAGATATTTATAATTTAACTAAATATACTCGTTCAAATCAAAATACTTGCATCAATCAAAAACCATGTGTTCAATTAAATGAAAAAATAAATAAAGGAGATGTATTAGCCGATGGACCATCTACTGATTTAGGCGAATTGGCATTAGGACAAAATATGCGAGTAGCTTTTATGCCTTGGAATGGATATAACTTTGAAGATTCTATATTAGTTTCAGAAAAAGTTGTACAAGAAGATCGATTTACTACAATCCATATTCAAGAACTATCCTGTATATCTAGAGATACTAAATTAGGACCTGAAGAAATTAGTTCAGACATACCTAATGTAGGAGAAGCGGCTCTATGTAAATTAGATGAATCAGGAATTGTATATATTGGAGCTGAAATAAAAGGAGGAGATATTTTAGTAGGAAAAGTAACGCCTAAAGGAGAAACACAATTAACACCAGAAGAAAAATTATTACGTGCTATTTTTGGTGAAAAAGCATCTGATGTAAAAGATTCATCATTAAGAGTTCCTAATGGAGTATCTGGAACTGTAATTGATGTTCAAATTTTTACACGAGATGGTGTAAAAAAAGATAAAAGAGCTTTAGAAATTGAAGATATGCAACTTAAAAAAGCAAGAAAAGATCTTACAGAAGAATTTAAAATATTTCAATTAAGCTTATTTCTCAAAATTAAAAAAACTCTTTTATCTTTCAATATTGAAATAGAACATTTAAATCAATTACCTTTTGAAAAATGGCTTTCAATTAATGTGCAAAAAGAAGATCAAAAACAAAAAATAGAAGAATTTGTACAACAACATAATGAATTAAAAAAAGAATTCGAAAAAAAAATAGAAATAAAACGTCGAAAAATCACACAAGGTGATGATCTTGCACCAGGAGTATTAAAAATAGTAAAAGTATATCTAGCAGTAAAACGTCAAATACAACCAGGCGATAAAATGGCTGGAAGACATGGAAATAAAGGAGTAATTTCTAAAATTAATCCTATTGAAGATATGCCGTATGATGAAAATGGAATACCAGTAGACATTGTTTTAAATCCTTTAGGCGTACCATCACGTATGAATATTGGACAAATCTTAGAAACACATTTAGGAATGGCTGCAAAAGGAATTGGAGATCAAATTAATAACATGCTAAAAAAACAAGAAAAAATATCTCACTTAAGAAAATTTATTCAAAAAACTTTTGATTTAGGAGAAAACTTAAGACAAAAAGTAAATTTAGAAGAATTTTCAAATGAAGAAGTATTGCATTTAGCACAAAATTTAAGAAAAGGTGTGCCTATTGCAACACCAGTATTTGATGGTGCAAAAGAAAATGAAATAAAACAAATGTTGAAATTTGCAAATTTACCTATATCTGGACAAATTTTTCTTTTTGATGGAAGAACAGGAGAAAGGTTTGAAAGACCAGTTACTGTTGGTTATATGTATATGTTAAAATTAAATCATCTAGTAGATGACAAAATGCATGCTCGTTCAACTGGTTCTTATAGTCTTGTAACTCAACAACCATTAGGAGGGAAAGCGCAGTTTGGCGGACAAAGATTTGGTGAAATGGAAGTTTGGGCATTGGAAGCGTATGGAGCTTCTTATACATTACAAGAAATGTTAACTGTGAAATCTGACGATGTCAACGGAAGAACTAAAATGTATAAAAATATTGTAGATGGTAATCATCAAATGGAACCTGGAATGCCAGAGTCATTTAATGTGTTATTAAAAGAAATTCGTTCACTAGGAATTAATATTGAATTAGAAAACGAATAAAAAATATTTAATATATTAAGTCAATATATAGATTTAAAACCTTCAAAAGTTTCACTCCAATGAGAGCTCATGCGTGAAAGATTTACTAAAATTTTTAAAAGCCCAAACTAAAACCGAAGATTTTGATGCTATCAAAATTTCATTAGCATCACCAGATGTAATTAGATCTTGGTCATTCGGTGAAGTTAAAAAACCAGAAACGATTAACTATCGTACATTTAAACCAGAAAGAGACGGATTGTTTTGTGCACGTATTTTTGGTCCAGTTAAAGATTATGAATGTCTATGCGGAAAGTATAAAAGATTAAAACATCGAGGTGTTATTTGTGAAAAATGCGGTGTTGAAGTTACACAAAGTAAAGTAAGACGTGAACGAATGGGTCATATAGAACTTTCATCTCCTACAGCTCATATTTGGTTTTTAAAGTCATTACCATCACGTATAGGTTTATTATTAGATATGCCATTAAGAGATATTGAAAGAGTACTCTATTTTGAATCCTATGTTGTTATTAATCCAGGTATGACTCATCTTGAAAAAAATCAAATTTTAACAGAAGAACAATATTTAGATGCATTAGAAGAATTTGGAGATGAATTTCATGCAACAATGGGTGCAGAAGCAATCCAATTATTACTAAAAAATATGCATTTAATAAAAGAATGTGAAAACTTAAGAATAGAATTAAATGAAACAAATTCTGAAACAAAACGAAAAAAATTAACAAAAAGAATTAAACTAATCGAATCATTTCTACAATCTAATAATAAACCAGAGTGGATGATTCTTACTGTTTTACCAGTACTACCTCCTGATTTAAGACCATTAGTACCGTTAGATGGTGGTAGATTTGCAACATCTGATCTAAATGATTTATATCGAAGAGTTATTAATAGAAATAATCGATTAAAAAGACTATTAGATTTAGCTGCTCCTGATATTATTGTTCGAAATGAAAAAAGAATGTTACAAGAAGCAGTAGATGCACTCCTAGATAATGGAAGAAGAGGAAGAGCTATTACAGGATCTAATAAAAGACCTCTTAAATCTTTAGCTGATATGATCAAAGGCAAACAAGGTAGATTTCGTCAAAATTTACTTGGAAAACGTGTAGATTACTCAGGCAGGTCAGTTATTACTGTTGGCCCTTATCTACGACTACATCAATGTGGTTTGCCTAAAAAAATGGCTTTAGAACTTTTTAAACCATTTATATACGGAAAATTAGAAGTACGAGGTTTAGCAACCACCATAAAAGCTGCAAAAAAAATGGTAGAAAGAGAAGAATCTGTAGTTTGGGATATATTGGATGAAGTAATTCGAGAACATCCAGTATTATTAAATCGAGCACCAACGTTACATAGATTAGGTATTCAAGCATTTGAACCTGTTTTAATAGAAGGAAAAGCAATTCAATTACATCCATTGGTTTGTGCTGCTTATAACGCTGATTTTGATGGTGATCAAATGGCTGTTCACGTTCCATTAACACTAGAAGCTCAATTAGAAGCTCGAGCGTTAATGATGTCTACAAATAATATTTTATCACCAGCTAATGGAGAACCAATTATCGTACCTTCTCAGGATGTAGTTTTAGGGTTGTATTACATGACTCGAGAAAAAATAAATGGTAAAGGAGAAGGTATGTTTTTAAATGGTTCTCATGAAGCAGAAAAAATATATCATTTAGGTATTGCTGAACTACATTCTTTAATTAAAATAAGAATAATAGAATATCAAAAAAATGAAAATAACGAGTTAATCCCTGTAAAAAAAATAGTTAATACTACTATAGGAAGAGCAATTTTATGGATGATTGTTCCTAAAGGTTTACCATTTAGTATGGTTAATCAAACTTTAGGCAAAAAAGATATTTCTAAAATGTTAAATATATGTTATCGAATTTTAGGCTTAAAACCTACTGTTACTTTTGCCGATCAAATTATGTATACTGGTTTTGCTTATGCAGCAAGATCAGGAGCATCTGTCGGTATTAATGATATGGTTATACCAGAAAAAAAATCAAATATTATTTATGAAGCAGAAATTGAAGTTGCTGAAATACAAGAACAATTTCAATCTGGTTTAGTTACAGCAGGAGAAAGATATAATAAAGTTATTGATATTTGGGCTGCAGCAAATGAAAGAGTAGCAAAAGCAATGATGGAAAATTTATCTACAGAATTAGTTTTAAATAAAAAAGGAAAATTAAAAAAACAAATTTCTTTTAACAGTATATTTATGATGGCTGATTCAGGAGCAAGAGGATCTGCAGCTCAAATTCGTCAATTAGCTGGAATGCGTGGTTTAATGGCTAAGCCTGACGGTTCTATTATTGAAACTCCAATTACAGCAAACTTTAGAGAAGGTTTGAATGTATTACAATATTTTATTTCCACTCATGGAGCTCGAAAAGGATTAGCTGATACAGCATTAAAAACTGCTAATTCTGGTTATTTAACCCGTCGTCTTGTAGATGTAGCACAAGATTTAGTTGTTACAAAAAAAGATTGTGGGACACATGAAGGAATTATAATGACTCCATTAATCGAAGGTGGAGATGTTAAGGAAGCATTACGTGAAAGAGTTTTGGGTCGAGTAACTGCAGAAAACATATTACATCCTAATACTAAAAAAATACTAATTGAACGAAATACATTATTAAACGAAAAATGGTGTGATCTATTAGAAAAAAATTCTATTGATACTATCAAAGTAAGATCAGTAGTTAATTGTGATACCGATTTTGGTGTATGTGCATACTGTTATGGTCGAGATTTAGCAAGAGGTAATTTAGTTAATAAAGGAGAGGCAATAGGAGTAATTGCTGCTCAATCTATAGGAGAACCTGGTACTCAGTTAACTATGAGGACTTTTCATATTGGAGGAGCTGCATCAAGAGCAGCAACTGAATCTAGTATACAAATTAAAAATAAAGGCATTATAAATCTTAATAATGCAAAGTCTGTAACTAATTCTTCAGGGAAAATAGTTATAACATCAAGAAATGTAGAATTAAATATTATTGATAAATTTGGAAGAACAAAAGAAAGCTATAAAATACCTTACGGATCTATAATGGCTAAAAAAAATGGAGAAGAAGTTACTTCTGGAGAAACTATAGCGAAATGGGATCCACATACTATACCAGTAATTACAGAAGTAAATGGATTTGTTCGTTTTGTAGATATGATAGATGGTCAAAGTATTACAAGACAAGCAGATGAGTTAACCGGATTATCTTCAATAGTAGTTTTAGACACAGCTGAAAGAATGACTATTGGTAAAGATTTGAGACCTTCATTAAAAATTATTGATGAAAAAGGAAACGATGTACTTATTTCAGGAACAGAAATGCCTGCTCAATATTTTTTACCTGGAAAAGCAATCGTACAATTAAATGATGGTGTTAAAATCAGTTCAGGTGATACTTTAGCAAGAGTACCTCAAGAATCAGGAGGAACTAAAGATATCACTGGAGGATTGCCAAGAGTCGCAGATTTATTTGAAGCAAGACGTCCAAAAGAACTAGCTATTTTAGCTGAAATTAGTGGGATTGTTTCATTTGGAAAGGAAACAAAAGGGAAAAGAAGATTAATTATTACTCCAGTAGATGGCAATGATTCATATGAAGAAATGATTCCAAAATGGAGACAGTTAAATGTCTTCGAAGGTGAACGAGTCGAACGAGGCGATGTTATCTCTGATGGTCCAGAATCACCACATGATATTCTTCGTTTACGAGGTGTACAAGCTGTAACTAAATATATAGTCAATGAAGTACAAGAAGTATATCGTTTACAAGGTGTAAAAATTAATGATAAACATATTGAAGTTATCGTTAGACAGATGCTTAGAAAAGCAACAATAATTAAATCGGGAAATTCAGATTTTTTAGATGGAGAACAAGTTGAATTTTCAAGAATAAAAATTTCAAATCGTATATTAAATAAAAAAAATAAAATGCCAGCTACTTTTTCAAGAGATTTATTAGGAATTACTAAAGCATCGTTAGCAACTGAATCATTTATATCTGCTGCATCTTTTCAAGAAACAACTAGAGTCTTAACAGAATCAGCAGTAGCGGGAAAAAAAGACGAACTACGAGGATTAAAAGAAAATGTCATTGTTGGTCGTTTAATTCCAGCAGGTACTGGATATGCATATCATAAAGAACGATTAAATCGTCGTAAAACTACAAATAATAATCATACATTAAATAATAGCAATAATAATTCATCTTCACAAGTTAGCGCAGAAGAAGCATCTGCAAGTTTATCTGAGTTATTAAACTCTACTCTTACATAGAAACTATATCTATATAATTTTTGTAAAATATAATAAAACATGGCTGCTCTATAAAAGCAGCCTAAATAATTTATAAAAATATTAAAAATAAATTTTTATTACAATAACAATATATACTTTATTTATACTATCTTTTTATTTTTTTTTAGATATATTATATATCTTAATTTTATTTAATTCATTTAATTAATCTTTTTTTATCTTAAATTAATTTTAAAGAATATAATATCAATCAAATTTCAATTTAAATTATATAAAATATCAACTTAAATATGTTTTTAAAATTTTTAAAAACATAAAATTTATATTAAAAATAATTTATTTTGATTAAAAAAAAAATACGTTCTTTTATTAAAATTCACATCAACATAATTTAAATTAATTATTATTTTTTTAAATAAAAAGGGAAGATAATGAATAAAACTCAATTAATTAATATTATTTCTAAAAAATCTAATCTATCTAAAATACAAGTTAAATCTACTTTAGAATCAACACTATCGACTATTGTCGACTCTTTAAAAAAAGGTGAATCCGTACAAATAGTCGGATTTGGTACATTTAAAGTAAATTTAAGAGCTTCTCGAACAGGAAGAAACCCACAAACAGGAAAAGAAATTATTATTCCCGCAACAAAGGTCCCTAGTTTTATATCTGGAAAAACATTAAAAAATGCAATTAAATAAAAAATCATTACATTAAAAATTTCAAGGGGGCAAAATGCCCCTATGAAATTAAATATCTGAAAAATTTTTAAATAAATTTTACTAAAAATACTTTTTTATACAAAAGAACTAAAATTATGTTATCAAATAATATATTAAAAAATGCTTTAGTCAGTTTATCTAATAAAGAACATTTATTAGAGATATCAAAAGTTTTATTAGAAAAAAAAATTAATTTATTTTCAACAGGAGGAACTGCAAAATATTTAAAAAATCATAATATACCTGTAGTTGAAATTTCAGAATATACCAACTTTCCAGAAATAATGGATGGTCGTGTGAAAACTATGCATCCTAAAATAATAGCAGGTATTTTAGCTAGAAGAAAAAAAGACCAAACAATTATGAAATTACACAATATACTACCAATTGATATAGTTATTGTTAATTTTTATCCATTTGATAAAATAAATATTGAAAAAAAACATAATATAGAAGAAATGATTAAAAACATTGATATTGGAGGCCCTACATTAGTTAGATCTGCGGCTAAAAATTACAAAGATGTTATAGTTATAGTAAATTTTTCTGATTTCAAATTAATTTTTAATTCAATAAAAAATAACTATGTCAGTATAGAAAAAAGATTATATTTAGCAAGTCAAGCTTTTTCATACACCTCACGTTATGAACAAAACATTGAAAAGTATTTTATAAATGCAAATAAATTTAACACAAAATATAAAAATGATTTATTTCCAAATCAAGTTAAATTAAAATTTATTAAAAAACAAAATTTAAGATACGGAGAAAACCAACACCAAAAATCTGCTTTATATATAAAAGAAAATTTTTTAGATCCTGGTACAATTAGTTCGTCATATCAAATACACGGGAAACAATTATCTTACAACAATATATCTGATGCAGATATAGCCTTAGAATGTGTTAAACAATTTTCTCAACCGGCTTGTGTTATTGTTAAACACGGTAACCCTTGTGGGGTTTCTGAAAATAAATCTCTATTACAAGCATATATATCTGCTTATAAAGCAGATCCTATTTCTGCATTTGGAGGAATAGTTGCATTTAATTGTATAATAGATATAAAAACAGCTGAAGAAATTATTCAAACACAGTTTATTGAAGTAATTATTGCTCCTGAAATAAACAATACATCTTTAGAAATATTAAAAAAGAAAAAAAACATAAGAATATTAATTACTGGAAAATTTAAAAAAAATAATGAAAAAATAGATTTTAAAAGAATAAATAACGGATTGCTGCTACAAGAATATGATAATGATGAAATAAATATAAAAAAATTTAATTTTATTACAAAAAGATTACCTAATGAAGAAGAATTAAAAGACGCTATATTTTGTTGGAAAGTAGTAAAATATGTTAAATCAAATGCAATTTTATATGGTCTTAAAAAAACAACTATTAGTATAGGAGCTGGTCAAACAAGTAGAGTAGATGCAACTCAATTGGCAAATTTTAAGGCAAAAAATAGAGGATTTAATACAAAAGGAGCCACCATGGCATCTGATGCATTTTTTCCTTTTATAGATGGCATAGAAACAGCCGCCTCTATTGGAATCAGTTGTATTATTCAACCAGGTGGTTCAATTCGTGATCAAGAAATAATAGAATGTGCCAATCAATATAATATAGCAATGATTTTTACTCAAAAACGTCATTTTAAACATTAATTTTTACGATATTAAAACAATATAAATATAACTTTAATATTTTAAATGAACAAAAAAATTATTATATTTTTTAAATCATCATTTAGATTTTTATTTATATAAAATAATCTAAAAGATGATTTAATATTTTATTAAGTAAATATTTTTAATAATATAGTATTATATTAGATATTTTTTTTAATTTTATTTCTTATTTTTTTCGAAGCTTCTACCATATTTTTTAATGCAGATACTGTTTCTTTCCAATTTCTTGTTTTTAAACCACAATCTGGATTCACCCAAATACGATTTAATGGTATATACTTCATTGCTTTTTTTAATAAAATATCAATTGCTTTAATATTAGGTATATTCGAAGAATGAATATCATATACACCTGGACCAACTTCATTTGGATATTTAAAATTTTTAAACGACTCTAATAATTCCATGTCAGAACGCGCTGTTTCAATTGTAATAACATCAGCATCTAATAAAGCAATAGAATCCATAATATCATTAAATTCACAATAACACATATGTGTATGAATTTGTGTAGTATTTTTCACATTAAAACAAGTTAAACGAAAAGCGTCCACTGCCCAAGTTAAATAATTATTCCACAAACTTTTTTTCAAAGGCAAACCTTCTCGTAATGCAGGCTCATCAATTTGAATAATTTCAATTCCTTCTTTTTCTAAGTCTAAAACTTCATCCTGTAATGCTAGTGCAATTTGTTTAGAAATAATTTCCAATGAAATATCTTCTCTAGGAAAAGACCAAAATAAAATCGTAACTGGTCCTGTTAACATACCTTTTACTGGTTTTTTTGTTAAAGATTGAGCATATTTCAACCATTCTATAGTAATAGGTTTTGGACGGCTAATATCACCAATAATAATAGGTGGTTTTACACAACGTGAACCATAACTTTGAACCCATCCATTATCTGTAAATACAAAACCATCTAAATATTCACCAAAATATTCCACCATATCATTTCTTTCAGCTTCTCCATGTACAAGCACATCAATATCTAATTCTTCTTGTACTTTTACTACTTCTTTAATATGTTGTTTAATACCTTTCTTATATTCTTCAAAATTTATTAAATTTGCTTTATAATCTCTTCTTAACTTTCTTATTTCTATTGTTTGAGGAAAAGAACCAATAGTAGTTGTAGGTAAAATAGGTAAGTTAAATTTATTTTTCTGTTCTTCAGCACGGATAGCGTAATTGCTAATTCGATGAAAATTATTATTTAAAATTTTAGAAACACGTTGTTGAACTTCAAATTTCTGAACTTTTTTAGAGGAACTACGTTTATAAAGTGGATCAGACCATTGTTCAATAAAAGTAGTATTATTATCTTTTAATGCTTTTAATAATAACGTTAATTCACTACATTTCTGTACAGCAAAAGCAAACCATTTTTTAATTTCTGGATCTAAATGTTTTTCTATATTTAAATCAATAGGAGAATGTAATAATGAACAAGATGAACTAATTAATAAATTTTGACGAAATTTAGTAATTTTAGAAAGAACTTTAAACCATTTTAAAAGATCTGACTTCCAAATATTTCGACCATTAATAACTCCTAAAGATAACATCCATTCTTTAGGAATTTTATTATTAAAATCAAATATATTGTATTTTCCACAAACTAAATCAATATGAATACCATGTACAGGCAAATCACGAATAAATTCTATATTATGATTAATACTATCAAAATATGTTGTTAATAATATTTTAGTTTTTCCATATAAATATTTATAAGCATAAGAATAAGCTTTTTTCCATTTTTCTGGAAGTTCTAAAACTAAAGCAGGTTCATCTATTTGAACAAAATCAATATTTCTTGCAGATAATTCACTTAAAATATATTTATATATAGGTAGTATACTATCAAGCAAGTCTAAACGATCGAAATATTTTTCTTTTACTTTTCCTAACCATAAGTATGTAATAGGACCTAAAATAATAGGTTTAACTTTATAACCTAATAATAAAGCCTCATCTATTTCTTCTAAAAGTTGATTCCAAGAAAATTTTAATGTTCTATTTTTACTAAACTCTGGAACTATATAATGATAATTAGTATTAAACCACTTAGTCATTTCTGATGCAGAAATATCTGGATAAGATCCTCTAGCTATGCGAAATAAACAATCCAAATCAATAGAAGCATTAATATCATTATGTCTTTCTGGTATATTTCCTAACATCATACTAGTACTTAAAACATGATCGTACCAAGCAAAATCTCCAACTGATATATATTGAATTCCAGTATCCTTTTGTTTTTTCCAATTATCTTTTCTTAAATTTTTTCCTATAAGTAATAAATCTGATTGTTTAATATTACCAGACCAATAAGATTCTTGAGCTCTTTTAAGTTCTCGATTTATACCTATTCTTGGAAAACCAAGTATATGACTCGAAATAACCATTTGTTTCCCTTATAATTTTTTTATAAATATTTAATAAATATTTATTTAAAATAATTTAATAATTGATTTATTTAAAATAGATATCTTATAATTCTAGTATTAAATAAAATACGCAAGCGCAAATATTTAATTCTCGATATGAAGGAATCTCATGATCGAAATAAAACATCTACGAACCTTACAAGCCTTAAAAAATAGTGGTTCATTAAGCTCTGCTGCAATTCAATTGCATCAAACACAATCAGCCATTTCTCATCAATTTAATACACTAGAAAAAAGATTAGGTTTCAAATTATTCATTCGAAAAACTAATCCTGTAAAATTTACAATTCAAGGCAAAATTTTACTAAAACTATCTAAAGAGATGTTACCTAAGATAGATAAAGCAATAAAAAACTGCAAATATACTCATCATACTGTTATTAAGCTCGCCATCGAATGTCATAGCTGTATTCATTGGTTAACACCAGCGTTAAAAATTTTCCATAAAAACTGGCCTAAAGTAGAAATAGATTTTTACTCTGATATGATTTTTAGTCCGCAACCATCCCTTCAACAAGGAAAATTAGATATTGTATTAACTTCAGAAGTTTTACCTAAAAATGATTTAATTTATATACCAATGTTTGATTTTGAAGTTCGATTAATTCTATCTCCCAGTCATCCTTTAGCACATAAAGAAAAAACAATTATTCCAGAAGATTTAGTATCTGAAACATTAATGACATATCCAATAGAACGTCATAGATTAGACATATGGAAATTTTTTTTAAAACCAGCAGGAATAATACCAATATTTAAAAATGTAAATAATACCTCACTTCTTATACAAATGGTATCAGCAAAAATGGGTATTACTGCTTTACCACATTGGGTAGTAGATAATTTTGAGAAACAAAATTTAATTGTGACAAAACAATTAGGTCAAGGGGTATGGAAAAGATTATATGCTGCTGTAAGAAATGGCGAACAAAAAGAACTAGCTATACAAAATTTTATTTTTTCTATATGTTCACATGCTAATACTCATTTAAAATTTATTCGTCACATACTACAACCTGGATTTTTTAAAAATTTCAAATATTAATTTAAATTAAAACGTTTATATAATAATAGTTTTATGTAATAAACATTTTATCCAAAAAAGCTGCTACACTATCATCTTTATTATTACCAATAACTTCAGCGTATGGTAAAATATTTTTTAAACGAGAATCAGCATTTTTCATAATACATGGTTTCCCTGAAATACTTAACATATCGTAATCATTCATGCCATCACCAAAAGTAATACATTCTTTTAAAGAAATACCTAAAATATTAGATATTAATTTTAATCCATGACCTTTCGATGTTTTCCCAGATATAACTTCTAAACATCCTGGAACCGAAAAACTAACATTCACTTTATTGCCTAACAAAGTAATAATATATTTTTCAAGATTATATAATTTTTCAAAATTATTACTTGTAAAGAAAACTTTACTCACTTTCTTAAAATTAAATTTATCTGGATGAAAATATTTGTATTTAAGTAATGATAAACTTGGACAAAAGTTATTTTGAATTTTATTGTTATTTATATACCATTGATTATTTCGATACACTTGAGTAATAATATCTGAATCTAAATATTTTAAACAAATCAGTTTAAAAGCAATGTCTACATCTAAATTATTTTCAAATATTAACTTATTATCTAAATTATAAACTTTAGCTCCATTAGAAGTAATCATAAAAATTCTAATATTTAAATTATCTCGAATATGCATCATATCAATATGATGACGACCTGATGCGAAAACAATATACAAACCTTTATTGATTAATAATTTTATGATTTTTTCTGTATATTTTGTTATTTTATTTTCTGGAGATAATAAAGTACCATCTAAATCTACTGTAATAATTCGATACATAATAAACCTTAATATATAAAACAATATATTTAATATGCTTGAAAAATACTTTAATAATCAATTTATATTTATTAACTGCTTATTATATTTTTTAACTTTAATAATATTTTAAATAAAATAATTTAAAAAGTTCATGTATTTATACAAAATATAAAAAAGGATATATATGTTAAAAACTGAGACAATTATCATTATATTAGCAGCTGGAAAAGGTAGTAGAATGAAATCTAATTGCCCAAAGGTATTACATAAATTAGGTGGAAAAACAATATTAGAATATGTTTTAAATACAGCAAAATCTATTAAACCTAAAAAAATAATATTAGTTTGCACAGATAATATAAAAAAAATATTATCTAAAACTCAAAATATTTCTGTAGAATGGGTAATTCAAAAACAGCAAAAAGGAACAGGGAACGCTATAATTATAGCATCAAAAAATTTTTCAAACAATGAAAACATTATTGTTCTTTATGGAGATATGCCATTTATTTCTAAAGAATCTATAAAAAAATTACAAGAATCTAAAAAAAAATCAAATTTAAGTTTATTAACTAGTAACATAGAAAAACCAGAAGGATACGGAAGAGTCTTTAGAAAAAAAGGAAAAGTAATAAGCATTATAGAAGATAAATGCGCTAATAATGAAGAAAAATTGATTAAGGAAGTATATTCGGGAACATTTATAGCAAATGGAAAAGATTTAAAAAGATGGTTATTAAAAATTAATCAAAACAACATTAACCAAGAATTTTATGCTACAGATATTGTTTATTTAGCTTATTTAGAAGGTAAAACTATTTCAACAGTAGAACCTGTACATTATAAAGAAATATTAGGTATAAATAATCAATTACAATTATCTATTTTAGAAAAAATCATTCAACAAGAAATAAGCAATAATCTTATGATAGCTGGTGTAAAATTAAAAGATCCATATCATTTTAACTTAAGAGGAACTTTAAAACATGGAAAAAATATAGAAATAGATACAAATGTTATATTAGAGGGCAATATAATTTTAGGAAACAATGTTAAAATCGGAGCAGGTTCTATAATTAAAAATAGTTTTATTAACAATCAATCTCAAATTAAAGAATATACAATTATAGAAAATGCTAAAATAGGAAAAAATTGCATAATAGGACCTTTTTCTCACTTAAGAAACCACACTATATTAAACAATGAAACACATATAGGTAACTTTGTTGAAATTAAAGATAGTATTATAGGCAAAAAATCAAAAATAAAACATCTTAGTTATGTTGGAAATTCTGAGATTGGTTCTCGAGTAAATATGGGTGCAGGTAGTATTACATGTAATTATGACGGTTTTGAAAAATTAAAAACTATTATTGGTGATAATGTTTTTATAGGATCTAATACCGAATTAATTGCTCCTGTTAAAATTTCAAAAAATACAACTATCGCAGCAGGAACTACAGTGACAAAAAATGTAGATAAACCATGTTTAGTTTATAACAAGAAAAAACAAAAACATAAAGAAAACTGGATTTATACTAAAAAAAATGACAAAAAAAATACTAATTAATCACATAAATTAATAAAAATTATTTTATAATCAAACAAGGGTAAATCTATATGTGTGGTATTGTTGCTGCAGTAACACAACGCAATATAATTAATTTTCTTCTTAAAAGTATTAAACGATTAGAATATCGAGGATACGATTCTTCTGGCTTGGCTATAGTAAATAAAAACAATGATTTTAATCGAGTTAGATGTGTAGGTAAAGTAGATGAATTAATAGAAAAAACAAAAAATAAAAAATTATTTGGAACTATTGGTCTTGCGCATACACGATGGGCAACTCACGGAAAAGTTTCAGAAAAAAATACACATCCACATATTTCCTCTCATATTGCTATTGTTCATAATGGTATTATTGAAAACAGCTTACAACTTAGATCATTATTAAAAAAACAAGGTTATATATTTAATTCTGATACAGATACCGAAGTTATTGTACATTTATTACATTGGGAACAAAAAAAAACAGGTAAATCTCTTCTAGAAGTACTAAATAATAGTTTAATAAAATTAAACGGAAATTATAGCATGGTAATTATGGATAGTCATAATCCATCAAAATTAATAGCCGTTTGTTCTGGAAGCCCATTGATTATTGGCTTAGGAAAAGGAGAAAATTTTATAGCTTCAGACCAAATTGCATTATTAAATATTACAAAACGTTTTATATATTTAAAAAAAGGAGATATTGCTATTGTAAAACCAGAAAAAACTAAAATTTTTAATAAAAATAATTCTATAATTCAAAGAAAAATCATTACGTCTGATGTCAAATATGAATGTGTAAAAAAAGGAAAATATAAACATTATATGGAAAAAGAAATATACGAACAACCAAAATCCATTCGAAATACTCTAAAAAATCGTTTAAAAGACAATACAACTATTTATTTTTCAGAGTTAGGATTAAAAGAAAAAAATATTTTTTTACATTTAGAACATATTCAAATAGTTGCATGCGGAACTTCTTATCATGCTGCAATGGTCTCTAAGCATTGGTTTGAATCACTTGCTAATATTCCATGTGATGTAGAAGTGGCTTCTGAATTTTCTTCTCGAAAATTAGCAGTAAGAAAAAAAAGTTTTTTTATTACTTTATCTCAATCAGGTGAAACAGCAGATACTTTAACAGCATTAAGAATTTCTAAAAAATTAGGATATTTAGGCAATTTAACTATATGTAATATGAAAGGTTCGTCTTTAGTACAAGAATCCGATAACTATTTATTAACTAAAGCAGGAGTTGAAATTGGAGTCGCTTCTACTAAATCATTTACTACACAACTAACTGTTTTGTTAATGTTAGTAGCAAAAATAGTTAGTATCAAAAAAAAAGAAAATGATATTGAAAAAAAAATTGTAAAAATTTTAACTGTTTTACCACATAGAATTGAAGAAGTTTTAAAAAAAAACAAAGAAATTCAAAATATAGCAAAAAAGTTATATAATAAAAAAAATATATTATTTCTTGGAAGAGGTGATCAATATCCTATAGCTATGGAAGGAGCGTTAAAATTAAAAGAAATTTCTTATATCCATGCAGAAGCTTATCCATCTGGAGAATTAAAACATGGACCTCTTGCATTAATTGATAAAAATATACCTATTATTATTACAGCTCCAAAAAACTCATTACTTGAGAAAACAAAACAAAATATTCAAGAAATATGTACAAGAGGTGGTTTAATCTATATTTTTTCTGATGAAGAAATAAATTTAGAAAACAATATCACACTTTTAAAAGTTCCATATGTGGAAGATATAATAGCACCTATTTTTTATATAATTCCATTACAGTTACTTGCATATTATATTGCTTTAAGTAAAGGAACAAATATAGATCAACCAAGAAATCTTGCAAAATCTGTAACAGTAGAATAAAAATTTATATTCATTTTATATAAAAGAGTATGAGTTTTTAGTTCTATACAATAGCCTCATACTCTATATGATATAAAAGTATATTTTAATTAACAATATTTTTACATTTTAATTTAATTTTCTATGGCTATTTTTAATTTCTTCATAGCATTTTTTTCTAATTGTCGTACACGTTCTGCGGAAATTCCATAATTATTTGCCAATGCTTGTAGAGTATTTTTTTTATTGTTATCAAGCCATCTAGACTGAATAATATCACGGCTACGTTTATCTAAACCTAACAAAGCATTACTTAATTTATGTGTTGCATGTTCATCCCAATTATCTCGTTCAAATCCATTAGCAAAATCAGATGTTTTATCTTGCAAATAAGGCATATTTAAATGATTTTTACCATCTTTTAAATCTTCATCTGGAAATGAATTAAAAGTTACATCCTGAGCTGACATACGAGATTCCATTTCTCTAACATCAGCTGTACTTACCCCTAATTCTCGAGCAACGATTTCAATTTCTTCTTTATTAAACCAACCTAGTCTATTCTTACTTTTTCTTAAATTAAAAAATAGTTTTCTTTGAGCTTTTGTAGTGGCGACTTTTACAATTCTCCAATTTCTAAGTACATATTCATGTATCTCGGATTTAATCCAATGAACTGCAAAGGAAACTAAACGCACTCCAATTTCAGGATTAAATCTTCGAACTGCTTTCATTAAACCTATATTTCCTTCTTGTATTAAATCAGCTTGAAGTAAACCATATCCTGAATAATTACGTGAAATATGAATAACAAATCGAAGATGAGAAAGAATTAAAGTTTTAGCAGCATCTAAATCACTATTGTAACGTAAACGATGAGTCAATAACTTTTCTTCTTCAATAGATAACATAGGCCATAAATTAGCTATTCTAATATAAGCATCTAAGTTACCTAATGATGTTACAGACAAAATCTGCACTTTATTAGTCATGTTAATTCCAGCATGAACGAAATATGTTGAATTAATTATAAGTATGTGGGATATTTTTATCATACTTTAGTTAAAATTTAAAATCAAAAATTTATATAAATATTAAATGTATTTGTATTAGAATAAAATTAACAACATAAATTATTTATACTTTAAAATTTATAAAAAAATTATTTTATATTATGAAAAATAGAATTAATAAAATCACTACTATTAAAAGCAAGCAAATCAGTTGACTTTTCACCAGTTCCAATATAACGAATAGGAATAGAAAATTGATCTGATAATGCAAAAATTACCCCTCCTTTTGCTGTTCCATCTAATTTAGTAATAATTAATCCAGTTAAATTAAGTGATTTATGAAACATTTCAGTTTGTTTGATTGTATTTTGTCCATTACAAGCATCAATTACTAATACTATTTCATGTGGAGCAGATACATTTAACTTTTTCATAACTCTAATTATTTTTTTTAATTCTTCTAATAAATGTTGCTTATTATGTAATCTTCCTGCTGTATCAATTATTAAAACATCTATTTTTTTCGAAATAGCAGATTTTAATGCATCAAATGCTACTGCAGCTGGATCGGCTCCGGAAATTTGAGCTATAACTGGAATATCATGTTTTTTCCCTAATATTTGTAATTGCTCTATTGCTGCTGCTCGAAATGTATCTGCTGCTGCTAACATAACAGATTTTTTATCTAACTTATATTTTTTTGCTAATTTTAAAGCAGTTGTAGTTTTTCCTGTACCATTTACACCTACTACTAATATAACAAACGGAATTTGATTTGAAATTAAAAGAGGTTTTTCTACTTTTTTTAAAATTAAATGCATTCTTTCTTGTAGAAGAAAATAAACTTCTTTTGGATTTTTTAATACTTGACGATGAGTATCACTAATTAATCCTTGAATAATTTTTTCAGTAGTATTAACACCAATATCAGATAAAATCATAGTATCTTCTAATTCTTCAAACAAAGCATTATCTATATGTTTTAAAGAAAAGATACGACTAATCCCATCACCAAAAAAATTTTTAGTTTTTTTTAAACTTTCTTTTAATTTAAAAAAAAAATTCATTTTTATATTATTTTCATTATCTAATTTTTTAAAATCTTTAGTATTTATTTTATTTTGTATTTTACATTTATTTAAATCAATTTTATTTCTTTTAATTATCTTTGAATTAATCCAAGAGAATAAATTATTTTTTTTGTTATCATTCATTTAACTGACCCCTTAATTAAAAAAGTAAAAACTATTTACTTTATATTGTAAAAAATTCAAAATTAAATATTTATTTAAATTATATTTAATAATAAAATAAATTATATCACTAACATAGATAATCTAATAAAATGTACAATTCTTTTTTTAAAAAAAAAGGACAAGTTTATATTATTTCAGGTAAGTTAAAAGGAAGAAAATTATCTTTTAAAGAAAATTTAAATATACGTCCGACAACTAATCGAATAAGAGAAACGCTTTTTAATTGGCTTTCTAAATATATTCAAAATTCTCGTTGTTTAGATTGTTTTGCAGGTAGCGGAGCATTAGGATTAGAAGCTATATCTCGACATGCTAAATTTGTTACTTTATTAGAAATAGAAAAAAAAAATGTAATTTCATTGAAAAATAACATAAAAAAATTAAATATATCTAATCTAGAAATCATACATACAAATACTTTAAATTGGTTAAAAAAACCAAAAAAACCATATGATATAATATTTATAGATCCACCATATAATGAAGAATTAATAGATAAAACTATTATTTTGTTAGAGAAAAAAAAATGGATAAAAAATAAATCAATAATTTATATAGAAACAAAAAGAAATCAACCTTTAATAATATCACATAATTTCGATTTATATAAAAAAAAAGTAACTAATCAAATTGCATGCTATCTTTATATTTTTAAAATAAAAAAATCTAAAACTTAAAATATTAATAAATTTAATAGGATAAAATTTTTATGAAAATTTTAGTCTCCAAAAATATAAATCTAGATTTATTTTGTAAAAATCCTTTGCAAATTATAAAAACAACGAAAAATGGAACTTTATCAATATCAAAAAATAAAAAAATTCTATTCTATGTTATAACTCCATCAGTGTTAAAAAAAATATTTGATCTTGAATATAATTTTGAAAACAAAAACACAAAACAAGAAGAAAAAATAAAACAAAAATTTTCTATGCATTCTAAATGGACTCCTGATAAAGATTTTGTTAGAAAAGCGGCATTATGGGGAATAATATTAGAAAAAGAAGCATCTAAATATGAACTTAGCGCTTTTATTTCCTATTGGGAAGCTGAAGGTTGTTTTTTCTATCATGTACAATGGGAACAAAAACTAGCAAGAAGCTTACAAAGAGTTCGTTCTTTTAATCTACTTAAAAAACAAAAGGATATTACTTATATACCAGTACCTGATCAAAAAATACCTGATGGATTTAGAGGTAAATAATGACATTTTATACCGAATTTTTTAAACGTCTTCAGCGAATTATGCCTAATAACATAAAACCTAAATTTAAAAATGATCAAGATTTATTAGCTTGGAACCAGGAACAAGGTAGAATATCATCTGAATCAATACTACGTGAAAACAAAGCAATGAAAATGCAAAGAGTTTTAGGGAGATCTGGAATTCGTGAATTATATATGAATTGTTCCTTTGAAAATTATAAAATTGAACATGAAGGACAAAGAAAGGTACTAAAAGCAGCAAAACGTTATGCTGAAGAATTTCATGAAAATATCGCAAGTTTTATTTTTTCAGGGCGACCTGGAACAGGTAAAAATCATTTAGCATCAGCTATAGGAAACTACTTAATTTTACATGGAAAAAGTATTTTAATTGTAACAGTAGCAGACTTAATGTCTAATATGAAAGGCACATTTAGTGGTACCAGTAATATTACTGAAGAAAACTTATTACATAATCTAAGTAGTGTTGATTTGTTAATGATTGATGAAATTGGAATGCAAACTGAATCTAGATATGAAAAAGTCATTATTAACCAAATAGTTGATAGACGATCATCATCAAAACGATCTACTGGTATGTTATCTAACTTAGATCATAAAGGTATGAAAAGTTTATTAGGCGAAAGAGTAATTGATAGAATGAGATTAGGAAATAGTTTATGGTTAACTTTTGAATGGGAAAGCTATAGACAATATGTAAAAGGTAATGAGTACTAATTAAATTTTATTTAACTCTAGCTACATACTCACCAGATCGTGTATCTACTTTAATTAAAGATCCAACTTGTACAAATAGTGGAACTTTAACAATTGCCCCCGTATTCAATTTTGCTAATTTAGTGCTCGCATTAATAGTATCACCCTTTAAAGTTGATTCTGTATCTACTACTTTTAATTCTACAAAAATATTAGGTGTAACAGAAATTGCTTTATTATTCCAAAATGTAATAATACATGTATCTTGTTCTAATAACCATTTTCTATTTAAACCAATAATTTTTTTTTCTACTGATAAATCTTCAAAAGTATTATTATTAATAAAATACCAAAAATTACCATCATTATATAAATAAGATAATTTATACTCTGAAATATCAGCTATTTCTAATGAATCAGTTGATTTAAAAGTTTTTTCTATTAGTTGATTGGTTAATAATCTTCTTAATTTAACACGAACAAAAGCCTGACCTTTTCCAGGTTTTACAAATTCACTAGACTCTATTAAATACGGTTCTTTTTCGAAAATAATTTTATGACCAATACGAAAATTATTACTTTGATATACTCTCATCAAAACCTCTATAAAAATAATATTAAATATTTAATTTCTAGTGAATAATAAAATTTTAGTACATAATATTAAATACTTAAGAAAAGTTTAAAAAAACTATTCTAAAAATTTTTTAAAATTATTAAGCAAATGAGTTTCATTTTTAAAAATGAAAATGAGCTATTGATTTGAAAATTAAAAACCTTATATTAATTTTTTAATTTAAAATTTATTAATATCTTTAAAACTAATAATTTAATTTTTATTTTTTATTTTATAAACAACAAATCCTTTCCTCAGAAAATATATCTGAGGAAAGAAATCTTTAAATTAATTTGAATAATGATTAACTAAAAAATTTTTACATCATTCCGCCCATTCCGCCCATTCCGCCAGCAGGAGATGCACTTACATCAGAAGATTTTTCATCTTTTGGTAAATCTGTAACCATACATTCTGTAGTAATCATTAAACCAGCAACAGATGCAGCGTATTGTAATGCAGATCTTGTAACTTTAGTAGGATCTAATATTCCAAAATCAATCATATCTCCATATTGATCAGTAGCAGCATTATAACCATAGTTACCTTTTCCATCTTTAACATTATTAGTAACTACAGAAGGTTCTTCACCTGAATTTGAAACAATTTGACGTAAAGGAGCTTCCATTGCACGTAAAGCAACTCTAATTCCAACATTTTGATCTTCGTTTTGACCGCGTAAACTAGATATTTTTCCTGCAACACGAACTAATGCAACACCACCGCCAGCAACCACACCTTCTTCTACAGCAGCACGAGTTGCATGTAACGCATCTTCAACACGAGCTTTCTTTTCTTTCATTTCTACTTCTGTTGCTGCTCCTACTTTAAGTACTGCAACACCACCAGATAATTTAGCTAAACGCTCATTTAACTTTTCTTTATCATAATCGGAAGTAGCTTCTTGAATTTCTTGTCGAATTTGACTAATACGACTTTGGATAGCATGTTTTTCTCCAATACCACCAATGATTGTTGTCGTATCTTTATTAATTACAACACGCTTTGCTTGTCCTAAATCTTCTAAAGTAGCTTTTTCTAATTCCATTGCCAGTTCTTCTGAAATGACAGAACCTCCAGTTAGAATCGAAATATCTTGTAACATCGATTTTCTTCTATCACCAAATCCAGGAGCTTTAACAGCAGCAACTTTTACGATACCACGCATAGAATTAACTACTAAAGTAGCTAATGCTTCTCCTTCTAGATCTTCTGAAATTATTAATAATGGTTTTCCAGATTTAGCAACAGATTCTAATATTGGAAGCATTTCTCGTACATTAGAAATTTTTTTATCAGCCATTAAAATATATGGGTTTTCTAATTCAACGATTCCAGTTTCTGGTTTATTAATAAAATAAGGAGATAGATAACCTCGATCAAACTGCATACCTTTAACAACTTCAAGTTCATTTTGTAAACCTGTTCCTTCTTCTACTGTAATAACTCCATCATTTCCTACTTTTTCCATAGCTTCTGCAATTAAAGCTCCTACTTTTTCATCAGCATTAGCAGAAATAGTACCAACTTGTGTAATTGCTTTAGAATCAGAACACGGTACAGATAAATTTTTTAGCTCTTCAACAGCACTAATCACTGCTTTATCAATACCTCGTTTTAAATCCATAGGATTCATTCCAGCAGCCACAGCTTTTAAACCTTCATTGACTATTGATTGTGCTAATAATGTTGCTGTTGTAGTTCCATCTCCTGCTGCATCATTTGCTTTAGATGCAACTTCTTTTACCATTTGAGCTCCCATGTTCTCGAATTTATCTTCTAATTCGATTTCACGAGCTACTGATACACCATCTTTAGTAATACTAGGTGCTCCAAAAGATTTATCTAAAACTACATTTCTACCTTTTGGACCTAATGTAACTTTAACTGCATCAGCTAATACATTAACTCCACGAAGCATTTTAATTCGAGCTTCATTACCAAATTTTACATCTTTAGCGCCCATTTTGACATTTCCTTAAATATATTTTTTTTATGGATTTATAGCATAGTTTACTATTCAACAATTGCTAAAATGTCACTTTCAGTTAAAATTAATAATTCTTCATTATCAATTTTTTCTGTTTTTGCACCATAACCTTCATTAAAAATTACAATATCTCCGATTTTAACATCTAATGGTTTAATTTCTCCATTATCTAGAACACGACCGTTACCCACTGCCACAACCGTACCTCGGTTTGATTTTCCAGCAGCAGAACCTGTAAGAACAATACCACCAGCAGATTTTGATTCTGCTTCTTGACGTTTTACAAGTAAACGATCATGCAATGGACGAATTTTCATATGATAATACTCCTGTGAATAATCCTGTTTAATTGTTATTTTATGTTTTATTTATAAAAATTTAATGTTTTATCTTTAATATTAAATATAGGGATGTTTATGAAAACTTTCAAGGGTAAAAATTATTTTTAATTATTTTTTTTTTATTAAATAAATTTTTAATTGAAAATTGAAATTGATTTACTATAAAAAAAGTATTGACAAAGTTTTATCTTTGATGATTTAATGTAAAAAATGCCCGGATAGCTCAGTCGGTAGAGCAGGGGACTGAAAATCCCCGTGTCGGTGGTTCAATTCCGCCTCCGGGCATAAATTAATTCATTTGCCTTCATTTACCTATACAAAAAGTAGAAAAAATACGATTTAATAAATCATTTGAACTAAAAGAACCAGTTATTTCTCCTATTAATTTATTCATTAAACTGAGTGATTCAGCTAAAAATTCAATATTTTTGTATTTTAACCAATTTTTATTTGCTTTTAAAAATTCATGATAAGATAAATCAATTTGATGTAAATGACGTCTCCTAGCTAAAAACAATCCTTCTTTTACTTTATTTTTTTCTGATTTTACAAGATGTTTTTTTAATATATTGACTCCTTGACCTGTAAGCGCAGAAATACTAATAAAATAACAATCTTCTATTTTTTTAATACCAAAATCATCTTTTAATAAATCATTTTTATTTAAAACAAAAGTTATCTGTATAGAATTATTATAAAAATTCATTTTTTTAATAAAATCATTTGATATTTTTTTTTGATTTTTAGGATTAATTGTTTTATCTATTACAAATAAAATATGATCACATGTTTTCAGGGTTTCCCAAGCTCGATTAATACCAATTTTTTCAATCTCATCTTGCGTATTATGAAAACCTGCAGTATCAATAATTTCACATAAAAAACCATTGATATTAATCTGTTCATAAAGAAGATCACGTGTTGTTCCAGGAATATTTGTGACAATTGCTCGATTACTTGAAGATAACATATTTAATAAACTAGACTTTCCAGCATTAGGAGGCCCAACAATTATAATTTTTTTAGTTTCTCTTATAATACTTGTATCTGAAATGATTTTTTTTATTTTTAAAAATTGATTTTTTAATTGATTCAAATTATTAGAAACAATATCATCAAAATTAAAATTAATTTCTTCTTCTGGAAAATCTATACTAGACTCGATATCAACACGAAATTGAGTAAGTATTTCTACTAGATTATTTATATCACGTGAAAAATTGCCTTGCAAAGAATTTAATGAAGCTTTAACCATAGATTCAGTTTCAGAATTAATTAAATCATCTATTGCTTCTGCCTGTACCAAATCAATTTTACCATTTAAAAAAGCACGTTCACAAAATTCACCTGGTTTAGCTAATCTTGTGTTTTTAATAAATAAAATTCTTTTAATCAATAAATCTATGATAAATGGGCTACCATGACATTGTAATTCTAATATATCTTCACCTGTAAATGAAAAAGGTGCAGGAAACCATAAAGATATACCGTGATCTAAAATTTCTTTATTTTTATTTAAAAATTTTGTATAAGTAGCAAATCTCGGATTAGGTGTTTTACCTAAAATTTCTATAGCAACTTCTTTTGCATTAATTCCAGAAATTCGTAATATTCCAACAGCACTTTTTCCTGGATGAGTTACTTGAGCAACAATAGTATCATTTTGTATCATAAAATACTTTCTTATCTAGAATATTTTTTTTAAATTTAAATAAAAATTTTTATTTTCATGCTTTCTTTTTAAAATTAAATAAAATAAATTTTTGTTGTATAATAGTAACTAAATTACTAACTATATAATATAAAACTAATCCTGCAGGAAACCATAAAAAAAACACTGTAAAAACAATAGGCATAAAATTCATTATTTTTTGTTGTAATGGATCAGAAATATTACTAGATGATGTACTTTGAATAAAAAACATTGTAAAACCCATAACAATTGGTAAAACATAATAAGGATCTTGAGCAGATAAATCTTTAATCCACAATAAAAAAGGAGCATGACGTAGTTCAACAGATCCAATTAACATATAATAAAGTGATAAAAAAATAGGCATTTGTATAAAAACAGGTAAACAACCACCTAATGGATTTATTTTTTCTTTTTTATATAAATTCATCATTTCTTGACTCATACGCTGTTTGTTGTTCCCAAAATTTTTTTTTATTTCATTAATTTTAGGTTGCAATTTTCTCATCTTAGCCATAGAAATATATTGTGCTTTCGTTAAAGGATAAGTAACAGCTTTCATAATAAATGTAATTAAAATAATAGAAAAACCCCAGTTTCCTATAATATTATATAAAATACTTAATAATTTAAATAATGGTTGAGATAAAAACCAAAGCCATCCATAATCTACTGTTAAATCTAAATTTGGAGCAACTAATGCCATATCTTTTTGTATTGCTGGGCCTATCCATAACTTTGATTTTATAATAGATTGAGAATTTGAAGGAACATTAAAAAAAGCAGATTTATATCCAATAGTAGCAATATTATGATTTATATAAGATGTATAAATAGTATTTAAATTTATATCTTCTTCAGGTATCCAAGCTACAGAAAAATATTGCTGTAACATTGCGATCCAACCACTTTTAGTGAAAATATGTAATTGTTGATTTTTAGAAATATCATCAAACTTATATTTTTCATATTTTGTATCAGTGCTTGAATATGCAGCTCCTCGAAATGTCTGTAAAGCAAAGTTACCACTATAAATATCACGTTTCTTAGGAAGTTTGATCGTTTGTTTTAACTGTCCAAACATACGAAGTTGCAAATTATTATTGCTAAGATTATTTATATGATATTCTATTTGTACATCATATTTACCTGGTTTAAGAATAAAAGTTTTAGTATAAATAATATTATTATTTTTAATAAAACTTATTGGTACACGTAATTCTTTTTTATTATTTTCTAATTCAAAAAAATTCTTTTTTGCATGATAGAGTGGTCTATTATAATTTTCTGCATTATCTGGTCCATCTTTTCCAATTAATCCACTTTGTGCTTGATAAATAAAATCTGATGCTGTTTCTAATAACTTTAGTGGTTTAGAAGAATTTAATTTATCTTTATAAGCTAATAAACTAGCTTCTTCTATATCTCCTCCGCGCATGTTTACAACTAAACGAACTACATCATTTTTAATAATAATTTGATTTTGATAATCTTTCTTTTCAGGTTCTAAACCAATACTACTTTGTTCATTTATATGAATATTTAAAAATGCTTGATTTTGCCATTCTTGCCAAAGTAAAAAAGAAACAAATAAAAAGGCAAAAATAAAAAAATTACGCTGTACTTCCATAATTAATATTCGCTTTTATCTTTCATATTTAAAGATATTAAATTACATCTATCTGAATATAATGGATTACACTTAAATAAACGAAAAATTGTCAATACTATACCTTTAATTACACCAAATTTACGTAAAGATAATAGCATATATGTTGAACAAGTTGGGTAAAAACGACAATTTGATCGCATAAAAGGACTAATACAGTACTGATAAATTAAAACAAAAAAACTTAAAAACCATACAACTATTGTTGATAATTTAACCATAAATTCTCCAATATATTAATTATATTTTTATTGTTTAAAAAAATAATATTTTTTTTAACGACTACTATAAAATCCATAGAAGTTAATTTATGTTGTAATAAACGAAAAGTTTCTCGAATTAATCTTTTAATTATATTACGCTTATATGCATATTTTATATTTTTTTTAGATATGCTAATACCTAATCTAGGATATCCCAATAAATTAGGACGTCCTAAAATAATTAATTCAAACTTTTTTTGAATATAATATTTCTTAAAAACATATTTAAAATTTATAGATTTTAATAATCTTGATTTTTTTTTAAAAAAATAATTTAACACCATACTAAACCTATTATTTACTAGAAACACTCAAACGAGATCTTAATTTAGCACGTCTACGTGATAAAATATAACGACCATTTTTAGTTGCCATTCGAATTCTAAATCCATGTGAACGATTACGCTTTAATATTGATGGTTGAAAAGTTCGTTTCATTTTGATATTTACCTAAATAAAATTAATAAGATTCTATAATTAGTTAAGTATAAAATATAAGAAAATATTTTCTTAAAAATAAATTTATTTTAAAAATAAACTATTACTTTATTATTTTTAAAAATAAAATATAGCTAAAAATAATTTTATCAAATAAAAATATTTAAAAAATACATGAAATCTTTTCGTTATACTTACCTATCTTAAATTGTATAACTTTCAATGTAAAAATATAATTTTATATAATTCTTTTATATAAAAAAATTTAAACTTCAATTGTATTTAATTTTGTTCGCTTGGAGTCTACCGTGTCACTTTGTCTTTGGAAACAGTGTCTTAACCGGTTACAAAATGAACTACCATCTACAGAATTTAGTATGTGGATACGCTCTCTAAAAGCTAAACTAAATAATAATATTTTAGAAATATATGCTCCTAATCAATTTATATTAGAATGGGTAAAAGAAAAATATTTAATTACTTTTAAAACAATACTAAAAGATTTTTGTGGTGTAAATACACCATTATTAACATTTAAAGTATATCAAAATTCTAAAGAAAAAAAATTTAAAAAAAACACTTTAAATAATTCAAAAAAAATAAACATAAAACATAAATGGGATAAAATACCGATTTTAAATGAGTTATCTTATCGTTCCAACATTAATAAAAAAAATAAATTTGAAAACTTTATAGAAGGAAAATCTAATCAATTAGCACGTGCTGCAGCTTCTCAAGTTGCTCATAATCCCGGTAGTTCTTACAATCCACTATTTTTATATGGTGGCACAGGATTAGGTAAAACACACTTACTTCATGCAATTGGAAATGAAATATTAACATATAAATATAATATGAAAATAATTTATATGCATTCTGAACGTTTTGTTCAAGATATGGTAAAAGCTTTACAAAATAATGCAATTGAAAAATTCAAACTACATTATCGTTCAGTTGATGCATTATTAATTGATGATATTCAGTTTTTTTCAAATAAAGAACGTTCTCAAGAAGAATTTTTTCATACATTTAATTCTCTTCTAGAAGGAAATCAGCAAATTATATTAACTTCAGATCGTTATCCTAAAGAAATAAATGGTGTTGAAGATCGATTAAAATCAAGATTTGGATGGGGTTTAACTGTTGCTATAGACCCACCAGAATTAGAAACAAGAGTGGCTATATTGATAAAAAAAGCTGATGAAAAAAATATTATATTACCTGATGAAGTAGCTTTTTTTATTGCTAAACGTCTATGTTCTAATGTACGTGAATTAGAAGGTGCTTTAAATAGAATTATTGTTAATACTGGTTTTGCTTATAGAACTATTACAATTGAATTTGTACGAGAAGCACTTAGAGATATATTAGCTTTACAAGCAAAACTTATCACAATTGATAACATTCAAAAAACAGTTGCAGAATACTATAAAATTAAAGTTTCAGATTTATTATCTAGAAGACGTTCTCGGTCAGTAGCTAGACCAAGACAAATGGCTATGGCTATGGCAAAAGAACTGACTAATCATAGTTTACCAGAAATTGGAGATGCATTTAACGGAAGAGATCATACTACAGTATTACATGCTTGTCGTAAAATTGAACAATTACGAGAAGAAAACAATGATATTAAAGAAGATTTTTCCAACTTAATTAGGACTCTATCAGTGTAATCTTATGAAATTTATTATTCAAAACAATATTTTAGTTGAAAATTTAAAAAAAATTAGTCGATTATTAGTTAAAAATACTTCATTTCCTATTTTAGAAAATATTCTTATAGAAATAAAAAAAAATATATTATCTTTAACTACAACAAATTTAGAGATTGAAATAATTGCAAATATTGAAATATCAACAGCACATACACCAGGAAAAACAACTATTTCAGGTAAAAAAATATTAAATATTTGTCGAAATTTACCAAAAACATCAAATGTTCAAATAGAACTAAAAAATAATAAAATATATATTTCTTCTGAAAATAGTAGTTATATACTATCAACTTTACCACCTGAAAATTTTCCTAATCATCAAAATTTCCATAATACTTCTAGTTTTCATATATCATCAGATATTTTAAAAAATATGATAATAAAAACTGAATTTGCAATGGGAAAACAAGACATTCGTTATTATCTTAATGGCATGTTATTTGAAAAAAAAGAAAACTATCTTCGTAATGTGGCAACAGATGGATATCGATTAGCAACGTCATATATTATTTTAAAAGAAAAAATAAATTCTTTTTCTATTATTATTCCAAATAAAGGAATAATGGAAATGTTAAGATTACTAAACACTAAAGAAACATTATTACATATTTTAATTGGTACTAATAATTTAAGAATACATATAAATAATTTAATTTTTACCACTCAATTAATTGAAGGAAAATATCCTGATTATAATAGTGTTTTATTAGATCACTCAGAAAAACCTATCATTATTAATCATGATTTACTAAAAAAATCGTTACTACGGACTTCTATTTTATCACATGAAAAATTTTCAGGAATTGAAATAAATATTCAAAATGGAGAGCTTAAAACAATATCTGACAATCAAGAAGAAGAAACGGCGGAAGATAAATTTAACGTTGAATATTTTGATAAAATCATAGAAATATCAATTAATGTTTATTATATATTAGATGTTCTTAATACTATTAATACTAAAAATATTTTATTATTTTTAAATAAATGTCAATCTTCAATACAAATTGAACCAGAAAATAATTCTTCAACTGTTTACGTTATAATGTTACTTAAACGTTAACTCAAAAAAATTCTATAATATAAAGTAAAAAATAATTAATTTTGAAACATATTAAAAAAATCAAATAGGAATACTTATGATAGACACCTATAATTCTTCAAATATTCAGATTCTAAGAGGATTAGATGCAGTACGAAAAAGACCTGGAATGTATATTGGAGACACTGATGATGGTAGTGGTTTACATCATATGGTTTTCGAAATTGTAGATAATTCTATTGATGAAGCACTAGCGGGATTTTGCAAAGAAATTATAGTAATTATTCATAAAGATAACTCAGTATCAATACAAGATGATGGTAGAGGAATTCCAACAGATATACATCACGAAGAAAAAGTTTCAGCTGCAGAAGTTATTATGACTGTACTACATTCAGGAGGAAAATTTGATGATTCTTCATATAAAATTTCTGGCGGACTACATGGCGTAGGAATTTCAGTTGTTAATGCTTTATCAGAAAAACTAGAATTAATAATATACAAAAATAATAAACAATATAAACAAATATATAAAAATGGAATTCCAGAATCACCTTTATTCACAATTGGAACCACAAATAAAACTGGTACATATATTAGATTTTGGCCTAGTTATAAAACTTTTACAAACAAAATAAAATTTCAATATGAAATTTTATCTAAACGTTTACGTGAGCTATCTTTTCTTAACTCTAATATTTCCATTTACTTAAAAGATAATAGAAACGAAACTGAAAATCATTATCATTATAAAGGTGGAATTAAGGCTTTTATTAAATTTTTAAATAAAAACAAAATAGTAATTAATTCAAATATATTCTATTTTAAATCAATTAAAAATAATGTTGAATTAGAAGTAGCGATGCAATGGAATGAATCACATAAAGAAAACATATATTGTTTTACAAATAATATACCTCAAAAAGATGGTGGCACACATTTAGCTGGTTTTCGATCTGGAGTAACACGTACATTAAACCTACATATTGAACGTGAAGGATATAATAAAAAGCATAAAACTGTTGTTACAGGAGAAGATACACGAGAAGGATTGACCGCAATTATATCAATTAAATTACCTGATCCAAAATTTTCTTCACAAACAAAAGACAAATTAGTTTCATCTGAAGCAAAATCAGTAATAGAATCATTAATTAATGAATATCTTATTGAATATCTTTTAGAAAATCCTGTTGAATCAAAAGCTATAATTCAAAAAATTATAAATACCGCAAAAACAAGAGAAGCTGCAAGACGTGCTAGAGAAATAAACAAAAAAAAAGGAATATTAGATTTAGGAGGATTACCTGGAAAATTATCTGATTGTCAAGAAAATGATCCGACAACATCAGAAATTTATTTAGTAGAAGGAGATTCTGCAGGTGGATCTGCAAAACAAGGCAGAAATAGAAAAAACCAAGCAATTTTACCACTTAAGGGAAAAATATTAAATGTACAAAAATCAAAATTTGATAAAATAATTTTATCTCAAGAACTAGCAGCTCTAATTACAGCATTAGGCTGTGGAATCGGAGAAAATGAGTATAATTTAGAAAAGTTAAGATATAATCATATTATTATAATGACTGATGCGGATGTTGACGGGGCACATATTCGAACATTGTTACTAACATTTTTTTATCGTCAATTACCTGAATTAATTGAAAAAGGATATATTTATATTGCTCAACCCCCTTTATATAAAATTAAAATAGGAAAAAAAGAGAAATATATTAAAAACGATGAAGAAATGAAAAAATATCAAGTAAAAATAGCTTTAAAAGATCTAATTATAAAAAACAAAAAAAATAACGACATTGAAAATAATACAAAATTATTTAAAAAAATTATCTCCGAATTTAATAAAATCCAAATTAAATTAAAAAGAAATAAAAATAATTTTCCTGAAATAATATTAAATGAACTAATTTACCAACCATATTTAAATGATTTAAAAAATAAAGAAAAAGTATTTACATGGATAGAAAAATTAGCAGAAACATTAAATCAAAAAGATCAAAATAATACATTTTATCAAGCAAAAATTAATGAAAAAGAAAATGAAAACATATTTGAACCAAGTATAATTTCATCAAGATATGAATATTATAATCAATATGAATTTACAAAGAAATTTCTTACAAGCAAAGAATATATTTCTATTGTTAACTTGGGAGAAAAATTTAAAAATTTTCAAAAAAACAATAACTTTATAGAAAAAGGAGATAAAAAACATACAATAAATGATATTAAAAATACTATAGAATGGTTGACTAATGAAACTAAAAATAATTTATTTATACAACGTTATAAAGGACTTGGAGAAATGAATCCAGATCAATTATGGAAAACAACAATGAATCCTGAAACAAGAAACATGTTACAAGTTACAATTCATGATGCAATTTCAGCAAATAATTTATTTAATATTCTGATGGGAGATGCAGTTGAACCTAGACGAAAATTTATAGAATATAATGCTTTAAATGCTGAAAATATAGATATTTAAAAAAAATTTTAACATATATATTATACATTAAAACACAAATTTTTCAGAATCAATTGCGGCAGGAAAAACCAGCCGCGAATATATTATCTTATTTAAACTTATCCATAATTTCAAGAACACGAAGTTTTGCAATTTCTTTAGATATTTGAAGTAAAAGATCATCTTTTTTAATTTTTTTATCTTGATTTTTAAAATATTCTTCAGCTTGTTTTTTTGTTTCTAAAATACGTGCTCGATCTAAATCTACACCACGAATAGCAATATCTGCTAAAATAGAAATAATAGAAGGTTGAATTTCTAAAATTCCTCCTGATATATAAATACACTCTTCTGTATTGTTTTTATGAAATATATATACGATTCCTGGTTTAATTATGCTTAATAATTGAGTATGTCCTGGATAAATACCCATGTCTCCTTCACTACCAGAAACTTGTATTTTATTAACTAATCCAGAAAATATACGTTTTTCAACACTAACAATATCTAAATAAAAATCCATGGATATATCCAAAATATTTATTATCATTTATAATGTTTTTGATTTTTCTTGAACTTCTTCAATTGAACCTACCATGTAAAACGCTTGTTCTGGTAAATCATCAAATTCACCTTCTATTATTCCTTTAAACGCACGAATATTATCTTTCAAAGATACATATTTACCTGGAAAACCAGTAAATACTTCTGCAACAAAAAATGGTTGCGATAAAAATCTCTGTATTTTACGTGCTCTTGAAACTAATTTTTTATCTTCTTCTGAAAGTTCATCCATTCCTAATATTGCAATAATATCTTTTAACTCTTGATATCTTTGTAATATTGATTGAACTCCTCGTGCTGTATTATAATGTTCATCTCCAATAATATAAGGATCTAATTGACGACTTGTAGAATTTAAAGGATCAACAGCTGGATAAATACCTAAAGATGCAATTTGACGACTTAGTGTCACTGTAGAATCTAGATGCGCAAACGTCGTAGCAGGTGATGGATCTGTTAAATCATCTGCAGGAACATAAACTGCTTGAACAGAAGTAATTGAACCTTTTTTAGTCGAAGTAATTCTTTCTTGTAATAAACCCATTTCTTCAGATAAAGTAGGTTGATATCCTACAGCAGATGGCATTCTTCCAAGCAAGGCTGATACTTCTGTTCCAGCTAAAGTATAACGATATATATTATCGATAAACAATAAAACATTTTTACCTTCATCACGAAATTTTTCTGCAATAGTTAATCCTGTAAAAGCAACACGTAACCGATTTCCTGGAGGTTCATTCATTTGGCCATATACTAAAGAAACTTTATCCAATACCTTAGACTCTTTCATTTCATAATAAAAGTCATTTCCTTCTCGTGTTCTTTCACCTACTCCAGTAAACACTGAATAACCAGAATGTTCTATTGCAATATTTCTAATTAATTCCATCATATTTACTGTTTTACCTACACCTGCTCCTCCAAACAAACCAACTTTTCCACCTTTTGAAAAAGGACAGATTAAATCAATAACTTTTATACCTGTTTCTAAAATTTCCTGAGAAGTAGCTTGTTCTTGATAACTAGGTGGAGATCTGTGAATTTCCCAATGTTCTATTTTAGAAGAATCTGTACTTCTTAATGGTCCTTTACCATCTATAGTTTCTCCTAAGACATTTATTATACGACCTAATGTAGATTGTCCTACTGGTATCTTAATGTAATGCCCAAGATCAATAACAATTAAACCTCTTTTCAAACCATTTGTAGATCCCATAGCAATTGTTCTAACAATACCAGAGCCTAATTGTTGTTGAACTTCTAAAATAAGTTTTATTTTTTGATTTTTTACTTCTAAAGCATTATATATTTTTGGTACTGCACTTTGATCAAATTCTACATCTACCACAGCACCAATAATTTGAACAATTTTTCCAGTAGCTACCATTGCATACCTCTAACTAATTTTAATCTACTGATACTGCTGATGCTCCAGCAATAATTTCATTTAATTCTTGAGTAATGTTAGCTTGACGAACTTTATTATAAACTAGTTGTAGTTCTTTAATACGACTAGCACTATTATCTGTTGCAGTTTTCATAGCTACCATACGAGCTGCTTGTTCGCTTGCAATATTTTCTAAAATACTTTGATAAACTTGAGATTCAATATATCTATCAAATAATGTATCTAAAATTAGTTTAGATTCTGGTTCATATAAATAATCCCATTTTTCTTTATTTAATATATTTTTTTCAGGAGATAAAGGAAGAAGTTGAGTAATTATTGGATATTGAGACATTTTATTGTGAAACTTATTATACGCAATAAATATTTTATCAATTTCATTATTTTGATATTTTTCTAAAATAATTTGTATAGATCCAATTAATTTAGATAAATCTGGATTTTCTCCTATATTAGTTACTTGAGCAAGAATAGAACTGCCATATAACTTAAATACAGATAAACTTTTTAAACCAAATAATATTAAATCACAAGGAATATTCAAATACATAAATTTCTTCATTTTTAATAGTACTTGTTTAAAAAGATTAGTATTTAAACTACCACATAAACCACGATCAGTTGAAATAATAATCATACCAATTCTTTTACTATCTCGATTTTCTAAATAACTATGTTTATATTCTAGACTTCCTTTTACAATATGATGAATCACTTTTTTAATAATTTCGCAATAAGGTCTGCCTAAACGCATTCTTTCTTCGGTTTTTCTCATTTTAGAAATAGCAACCATTTCCATTGCTTTAGTAATTTTTTTTGTACTTATAACACTAGTTATTTGATTTTGTATTTCTTTTATACCCACTGGTATTTTCTCTTTTTTATGGTAAATTTTTTTTAAAATAAATTATTATAAAATTAAGAATTTTTAAATTTTTTTATTAATTCAATAAATTTATCTTTTATTTTACTATTAAAATCTCCATCTTGATTAATTTGCATCATTAAATTTAAATCATAATTATATGCATATGTCAAAATATCTCGTTCAAATTGAGCTATTTTTTCAATAGAAATATCATCAAGAAAATGATTTGCTGAAAGAAAAAACATTAGTGCTTGTTCAGCTATACTCAGAGGAGTATATTGTTTTTGTTTAAGTAATTCTGTAATTTTTTGACCATAAATTAACTGTTTTTGTGTTGCTGGATCTAAATCTGATGCAAATTGTGAAAATGCTGCAAGTTCATGATATTGAGCTAATGCTGTTCGTATTCCAGAAGATAATTGTTTGATAATTTTAGTTTGAGCCGAACTACCAACACGAGAAACAGAAATACCAGCATTTACAGCAGGCCGAATACCTGAATTAAATAAATTAGATTCTAAAAATATTTGACCATCAGTAATAGAAATAACGTTAGTCGGAACAAATGCAGAAACATCACCAGACTGTGTTTCAATAATTGGCAACGCTGTAAGTGATCCTGTTTGTCCAATAACTTTTCCTTTAGTAAGATTCTTTACATATTCTTCAGACACACGAGCCGATCTTTCTAACAAACGAGAATGTAAATAAAATATATCTCCAGGAAAAGCTTCTCTCCCAGGAGGACGGCGTAATAACAAAGAGATCTGACGATAAGCAACTGCATGTTTAGATAGATCATCATAAACGATTAAAGCATCTTTTCCTTGATCACGAAAAAATTCTCCCATAGCGCAACCTGAATATGGTGATAAATATTGTAAAGAAGCAGCTTCAGAAGCGGAAGCAACAACAATGATAGTATTTGCTAAAGCATCATATTCTTCTAATTTTTTAACAACATTAATAACAGTTGAAAGTTTTTGTCCTATAGCAACATAAATACATGGAATACCAGATTTTTTTTGATTTATAATAGTATCTATTGCAAGCGCAGTTTTACCAGTTTGACGATCTCCGATAATTAGCTCACGTTGACCTCGACCAATAGGAATCATAGAATCAATAGCTTTGTAACCAGTTTGTATTGGTTGGTTAATTGATTTTCGTTCAATAACTCCTGGAGCATTTGCTTCTACTGGTAAAAAACTATCATATTTTATAATCCCTTTTCCATCGATAGGAGCACCTAATGCGTTAACAATTCGACCTAAAAGATTGATACCAACAGGAACCTCTAAAATTTTTCCTGTGCATCTTACTTTCATTCCTTCAGTAATGCAAATATAAGGACCCATCACTACAGCAGACACTGTATCTCTTTCTATATTGAGCGCAATAGCATATTCGTTATTAGGTAACGAAATCATTTCTCCTAACATAACTTCAGAAAGACCGTAGATTTTTATAATACCATCGTTCACAGAAATAATAGTACCTTCATTATAAGATTGATTAAATACCTCGAATTGATTAATTCTTTCTTTAATTAATTGACTAATTTCTGTAGAATTTAATTGCATATATTGTTCTCTTGAAAATTTAATACTGAAGATAATTGTTTTAAATGATTTCGCATAGAAAAATCAAAAATTTGATCATTTATCCCTATAATGACACCATCAAGTATATAATTATTAATTTTATATATAAATTTAACTTTAGAAGATAATATTTCTTCTAAAACAAGGCGTATTTCAATAACTTGATCTTGTTTTAAAACAAATGCGGATGTCAATTCAACAATAATAATTTTTTGATAAGAAGCTTCTAGCTTAAGAAATTGTTTTAATATATTATTAAATATTTTAAACCGCTGATTATGAGCTAATAATTTTATTAAATTTTTTGAATGTCCGTCAAGATATTCGTCAATAACAAATATAAAAAATGATGATAAATAGTGAGGAGATAAAGATCCAGATAAAAATTTTTGAACTTTTTTAAATGAAATAATTTTATTAATTAAAATTAATGTTTGTTTCCATTTTTTTATAGAATCATTTTTTATTGCTATTTCAAAAATAGCTTTAGCATAAGGTCTAGCAATAGTATCAAATGACATGAATATTACCTACATTGATTTTTTATCTCTGATAACGAAGTTATTATATTATTTATAAAAAATTTATTTTTATTTTCTTGGATATTTTTTTTAATTATTTTTTCAGTCATTAAAATAGATAGATCTATAATTTCTTTTTGTAATTTTTGACGTGCATCCATAAATTGCATATCAATTTCTATTTGGCTATTTAATAAAATTTTTTTAGTTTCTTTAATCGCTTTATTTCTTGCTTCTTCTAAAATGAATATTTTTTTTTGATTTGCTTCATTTAAAATCAAAGAAGCTTTTTCTTTTGTCTCTTTAATCATTTCATCCATTTTTTTTTGCATAATAAGAGATTCTTTTTCAATTTTTTTTGAAGAAATTAAAGTATCTTCAATTTTTTTTTGTCTTGTTTCTATAGCCAAAATGATAGGAGGCCATATATATTTCATACAAAACCAAACAAATAAAAAAAATGAAATTGCTTGTCCAAAAATTGTTGCATTAAGATTCACAATTATACGCCTTATATTAAATTAAAAATTAATCTTTACGCCATTCAAAAACGTAAAGATTTTACTAATTATTTAAAATAAAAACTATTTTTTTAACAAATAAAAAATTAAGAAATAGCAAAAAGCATATATAAACCTAAACCTACAGCAATCATAGGAATTGCATCGACTAATCCCATTACAACAAAAAATTGTGTTCTTAATAAAGGAATTAAATCAGGTTGTCTTGCTGCTCCTTCTAAAAATTTTCCACCCAAAATACCAATACCAATCGCAGCACCAATTGCAGCTAATCCAATCATAATAGCTACTGCTATATACAACATATCAACATTTAAATTATCCATTATCAACCCCGGTTTTTAGTAGGATTATAGTCAAATTTTATCTTAATGAGATTGCGAAGCTATTGATAAATAAACAATTGTCAATACCATGAAAATAAAAGCTTGCAAAGAAATTATTAAAATATGAAAAATAGCCCATGGAACATTTAAAAAACACTGAGACCACCATGGAAGCAAACCTGCAATTAAAATAAAAATCATTTCACCAGAATACATATTACCAAAAAGTCTTAATCCTAAAGAAATAGGCTTAGATAATAACGAAACAAATTCCAATAAAAAATTAAAAATAAAAAATACAGGATGATTAAAAGGTTGTAAAGTTAGTTCTTTAAAAAAACCAATATACCCCTTAATCTTTATACTATAAAATAAAATTAAAACAAAAACTGCTAATGACATTGATAAAGTAATATTTACATCTGCAGATGGAACAATACGAATAGCTGAAATGTGAAATAATCTATCAAAAAACAAAGGTATAAAATCAATTGGAATTAAATCCATAAGATTCATTAAAAAAACCCATATAAAAACTGTTAATGACAATGGTGCTATAAGTGGGTTATTACCTTGAAACATATTTTTTACATTAGATAATATAAACTCAAAAATTATTTCAATACACGCTTGTACTTTATTTGGAACACCAGTCGTAATTTTTTTTGCCACTGTGTAAAAAATACTTAAAAAAACACATCCTAATATAAAAGAAAATATTATTGAATCAAGATTTAAAATCCAAAAATGAGAAGCAATACTTCCATTTTCAATAATCTTGAAATTAAATAAATCTATTTGTAAATGATGTAAATGATGACTGATATATTTTTGAGGATTGGGTATTTTCTCTAAAAACATAATTTTTTCTCATTTATTTTATATTAAATTTAATATAAAAACATAAAACTTTAAAAAATTTTACTAAAAATACTATTAAAAAATATATTATTTTTAAGCAATTATTAAAAAAATAATCAATTTCAATTAAATAATTTAAATAGTAATTATATTACATTTTAAATTGAACAGTAAATCTTTTATAAAATAAGTTTTTTATAAGCTTCTTTTTTTAAATGTATCAATAGAACAGATATAGCTGCTGGTGTAATACCAGAAATACGAGATGCTTGACCAATAGAAACTGGTTTATAATCATTTAACTTAGAAATTGCTTCATGCGATAAACCTTTTACTTTTTTATAATCATATTGAGATGATAAAAAAGTATTTTCATTTTTTAAATGTTTATTAATCTCTTCTAACTGTCTTTTGATGTAACCTTCATATTTTATTTCATTTTCTATATGATGAATAACTGCTAGATCAGATGTGTTAGCATTAAAAATATTTAAATAAGCTAAATTTTTGTATGTTATTTCTGGTCGTTTTAATAAATTAAATATATTTATTTCTTTAGTTAATGAAATATTAAAAAAACTATTTAAAAGTTTAGAATTAGAAGATTCAGGATGTATTTTTGTTTTCTTTAAATATTTTATTTCAGAATTAATATTTAATAATTTACTACTATAACGAGACCACCTAAAATCATCTATTAATCCAAATTTACGAGCAATTTCAGTAAGACGTAAATCAGCATTATCTTCTCGTAAAATTAATCGATATTCAGCACGTGAAGTAAACATACGATATGGTTCTCTAGTTCCTTGTGTAGTAAGATCATCAATAAGAACACCTAAATAAGCTTGATCACGTCTAGGAAACCATTGTTTTCGACCCAATGCATGTAGTCCAGCATTTAAACCCGCTAAAAGACCTTGTGAAGCAGCTTCTTCATATCCAGTAGTACCGTTGATTTGACCTGCTAAAAAGAGTCCTTTAATCCATTTACTTTCTAAAGTTAAATTTAAATCTTTAGGGTCAAAAAAATCATATTCTATTGCGTATCCTGGATCAATAATTTTAGCTTTTTCCAATCCTTTTATAGATTTAATTATTTCTTCTTGAATATTTAACGGTAAACTAGTTGAAATTCCATTAGGATATATTCTAGAACTAGATAAACCTTCTGGTTCTAAAAAAATCTGATGTGAAATTTTATTTGGAAAACGTACAATTTTATCTTCAATAGAGGGACAATATCGAGGTCCTAAACCTGTTATTAAACCTTGACGTATTGGACTTTTATCTAAATTATCACGTATTATTTGATGTGTTTTTTCATTTGTATGTGTAAGATAACATGGTATTTGACGAGGATGATCTGAAGCATTTCCTATAAAAGAAAAAACTGGAACAGGAATATCTCCATATTGAACAAATAAATCCTTAAAATTAATAGTATTTAAATCAATTCTAGGTGGAGTACCTGTTTTTAGTCGATTCACTCGTAAAGGTAATTCTCTCAAACGACATGCTAAATCTAAAGAAGCCTTTTCACCTCTTCTTCCTGAAAAATAACTATCTGAACCTATATGTATTCTACCTCCTAAAAAAGTACCTGTAGACAAAACAACTGATTTAGCATGAAAACTTATCTGACTTTGTGTTAAAACACCAATAACCTTATAATTCTTTACAATTAAATCTTTTATTTCCTCTTCTAAAATTAATAAATTCTTTTCTTTTTTCAATAATTTTCTTACACTTTGAGAATAAAGTACTCTATCAGCTTGTGCCCGAGTAGATCGTACGGCAGGTCCTTTTTTACTATTTAAAATTCTAAATTGAATGCCTGAATAATCAATTGCTCTAGCCATTACACCGCCTAAAGCATCTATTTCTTTTACTAAATGACTTTTTCCAATTCCACCAATTGCTGGATTGCAAGACAAAACACCAATATCCGTTATATTTTTCGTTAATAACAATGTTTTACACCCTAATCTTGAAGAAGCTGATGCAGCTTCAGTTCCAGCATGTCCTCCACCAATAATAATTACATCAAAAATTTTTAAATTTGACTGCAACATATAAAAACCCTTTAAATGTTAAGATTATTTTATACAGTATTAATATTTTAATCAAGATAACACATGTAAACACCAAACATAAAACTTTAATATTAAAGATTAGTTTTTAATATTTAGTTAGTTTTTATTATTTTAAAAAACAAATAAACAATAAATATAATAATATTATTATTATTAGCAAATACAAAATCTGTGGATAAGTCATGTGTAGCATTGATAATAAAAGAACTTCTGGTATTAATTAACTGTGTACAATTAGTGTTTTTCATAGGTATAACTTTTTGAAAAGTTATTTATTTTAATAAAAACGAAAAAAAAAAATATTTTTAAATAATTAATATTGCATTCATTATATTTTTTTTAAAAATATCTTTTTAACTATAAAAAGATTAAACTTATAAAGACTTATTTAAAATTTTTTTTTATTTGACTAGAAGGATAAAAAAATGCATTTAATACAAAACAATCAAACTAAAAAACCAAGTATTTCTAGAAAAAAAGTTTTTTTGATTACATTTTTTTTTATTATGATTTTTACTATGTTATTTTTTATTATTAAACCAAAAAACAAAACAAAAAATTTAAAAAACATCAAATATGAAGAAATAATAAAAGAGATAAATGCAAAAAAGAATTCAGATTTTATAAATATAGAAAAATTTATAATAGAAAACAAAAATATTTATGGAACTTTAGTTTCTTTATCATTAGCAAAACAATATATTTTAAAAAATAACCTAGAAAAAGCATTCATTCAATTAAAAACTAGCTTAAAATATACAAAAGATGAAAATTTAAAAAACATTTTAAGATTAAGAATGTCAGAAATAAAAATAGAACAAAATAAAGATAAAGATGCAATGCAAATTATTCAAGAAATTAAAGATGATGCCTGGAAAAGTATAGTAGAAAATATAAAAGGAGATATTTTTATGAAAAGTGGAAATATACAATTAGCTATTCAAGCTTGGAAAAAAAGCAAATATTTTGAAGAATCTAAAACATTTAAAGAAATACTTAATATGAAAATAAACGAAGTTGAAAAAAAATAAAAAATTTATTTATAAAAAAAGAGTTCATAATAAAATGTTACCTATCATCGTATTAATTGGTCGTACTAATGTAGGAAAATCTACTTTATTTAATATTTTAACTAAAAAAAGAAATGCACTAGTTTCAAGTTTTTCAGGACTGACTCGGGATAGAAATTATGAATTTTGTTATTTAGAAAAAAATAAAAAATTCATTTTAACAGATACTGCTGGTTTTGATTTTGAATCAAAAGTCATACAAAAACAAGCTTATAAACAAACGTTAATAGCTATGAAAGAAGCTGATTTGATTTTCTTTGTAGTTAATGCTCGTGAAGGAATACTTCCAGAAGAATATGAAATATTAAAAAAAATAAGAAAATATCAAAAAGAATCATTTCTTATTATTAATAAAATCGATGGAATAAAAGAAATAGAAAAAATAAACGAATTTTACTCTTTAGGATTGAAAAAAAACATAAAAATTTCTGCAAGTCATAACCAAGGAATTAATCATCTTATTAATAAATATTTAATCCCTTGGATAGAATGTAAATTTAAAAAAATAAAATTACAAAAAAAAATAGAAGAAAAAGAAGAAATAGAAAATGTTCCAATAAAAATTGCATGTATAGGTAAACCTAATGTAGGAAAATCGACATTAATCAATGCTCTTATCATGCAAAATAGAATAATTACTTCTAATATACCAGGTACAACATTAGATACTATATCTGTGCCTATAAAATATAATAATAAAAATTATATTTTAATTGATACCGCAGGAGCATCAAAAAAGAAAAGAAAAAAAAACAAAATAGAACAAATATCTATAATTAAAACTTTACAAGCTGTTGAAACAACAGATATAGCATTATTAATTATAGATGCGAAAAATGAACAAAAAAAAATATGTAATCAAAACTTGTTATTAATAAATATTATTGAAAAATGTGGAAAACCATTAATAATAATAATTAATAAATGGGATTTATTAAATTTTTCAGAAAAAAATAAATTTAAAGAATTAATAAATTATCAATTAAAAAACTCTTTTTTTTCAAATATGCATTTTATATCAGCAATTAAAAGTAAAGGAATCTTTAAAATATTTCAATTAGTTGAAAATATTTATCAATCCACTAAAAAACAAATAAATACTTCTACACTTATGCAAATTATGAAAAATGCAATAAAAAAACATCAGCCGCCAATGATAAATGGACGTCGTATTAAATTAAAATATATACATTTAGGAAGTACCACTCCAATGAAAATTATTATACACGGTAACCAAACAAGATACTTATCTTTAACTTATAAAAAATATTTAAAAAATTTTTTTCATGAAGCTCTTCAAATAAATGGAGTTCCAATTAAAATTCAATTTAAAGAAACAAAAAATCCATATATTTAAATTAAAAAAATTAGCTATCAGAAATATGATTAGCATTATATAGTGGAATTTCTACCTCTATATCAACATCTCCAACAATTGCCTGGCAACTTAGTCGACTAGTAGATTCAAGACCCCATGCTTTATCTAAAACATCTTCTTCTTTTTCAGTCCATCCTGAAAGAGAAAAGAAACCTTTACGTATAATACAATGACAAGTACTACAAGCGCATGATTTTTCGCATGCATGTTCTAACTTAATATTATTAAATAATGCAACATTTAAGATAGTTTCACCTTTTTTACATTCACAAATAGCACCTTTTGGTAATATAGTCTTATGAGGTAGAAAAAAAATTTTAGGCATTATTTAGTCTCATCTGTTTTGTTATTTAAAGAATTATTAATTGCATTTTGTAAACGCAATGAAAAAAAATGTTTAGTCACTTCATCAAGTTTTTTTAAATTTAATTTCATAGAATAAAAATCATCTTGATCAATTGATTTTTTTAATGCTGTTTGATTTGATTTTATTTTTTTTAGTTCTTCTTGACTAATTAAATATTTATCTTGTTTTAAAGCTTTTTTTAATAAATTTAAAATATTTTTAGATTCAATTTTTTTTTCTTCTTTAATTCTTAAATAATAATCATTTTTCATATAATACAAATGATCTTCAACAATTTTAGAAGCATTTTTATATTCTAATAAAGAATAATCAATTTTAATTGTTTTTTCTTTTCTACTGTTTTTTTCAAATGCTGTTATACTAATTAAACCATTAGTATCAATCTGAAATGTAACTAAAATTCTAACTGTACCAGCCTTTCCAGAAGAAATATTTTTTAAAACAAAACGAGAAAGTGAAATACAATGCTTTACAAGCTCTCTTTCTCCTTGAACTATATGAATTACAATACCTGTTTGATTATCTTTTGAAGTTGTAAATTCTTTTGTTTTTGAAATAGGTATATGACTATTACGAAAAATAATTTTTTCCATAAAACCACCCATAACTTCAATTCCTAACGAAAGAGGTACAACATCTAATAATATTGTTCGATCCTGATAAGTATTACGCATGAGCATATTACATTGTAATGCAGCTCCAATAGCTACTACTTGATCTGGATTAATTGAAATCAACGGATTAATTGTAAAAAATTTTTTAACTTCATGATATACCAATGGAACTCGTGTAGAACCTCCTACCATAATAATTTCTTTAATATCTTTTACATTTAAATCTATTTCTTTAAATATTTTTGAACAAATTAATAAAGTTTTTTTAATTAAATGTTTGATAATTACATTAAATTCATTCCGAGTAATTACTCCTTTCCAATCTAAAATACTAACTTCTACTATTTGATAAGAAGTTAACTTTATTTTTGTTTGCTTAGCTACGTTTAATAATAAAGTATAAAAAGAATCATCATATTTATGATGTAATAAATTTGCTTTCTTATAAATATAATTTGCTAAAAGAACATCAAAATCATCACCACCTAAATTAGAATCACCACTTGTAGCTAATACCTCAAATAATCCTTTATTTAATTTTAATATAGAAACATCAAATGTTCCACCTCCAAGATCATAAATAACAATGATACCTTGTTTATTTTTTTCTAAACCGTATGCCATAGCAGCAGATGTCGGTTCATTTAATAATCTAATTAAATTTATTCCTGAATTAATAGCAGCTTGCTTTATTAAAGAGCGTTGAATATTATCAAAATAGGCTGGTACAGTTATAACTGTTGCATCCATTTGAGTTTTATATAAAAAACACGCTCTTTCTTTTAAATATTGTAATATTTGACTAACAACATTAGTAGCAGAAATTTTTCCTAATTTAGTATAAAATAAAATATCTCCATTTTTATCTTGTTCTATAATATAAGGTAAAACTGGAAATTCTTTTTTAATAAAACTAATTGATCGACCAATTAAACGTTTTACTGACACAATTGTATTCGTTGGATCATTAAGTATTTTTGTTTCAGCTTCCCAACCAACTGTAAAATTATTTTTTTCATAATTTACAATAGATGGTAATAAATAACGTTGTTTGTTATCAGTTAGTAATATAGGATGATTTTTTTCTATAGTAGATATAAGAGAGTAGGTAGTACCGAAATCAATGCCTAAAATTAATTTTTTATTAAATTTTTCTTTTAAAAAAATCATATAAAAACATCCTAATTTATTTAATTTAAGTAAAAAATTGTTATGTTTTTAAGTTTTTTTTTATTTTTGTTAAAAACAGTAATTGAGATATCACATTAATAATTTTATTCCAATTCTTATTTTGAAATTCATAGTTAATTATATTTTCACAATCTTTTATTTCACTTTCTATTTTTTTTAAAAAATTATTAAAATGAATTACATTTGAATTATTTCTTGTTTTTAAAATTTCTAATTCTTCATATAAAAAAAAATATTTTTTTAAAAAACATTGATTTTTAGATAATAATTTTTCTTGGTTAACTTTAATACCATTTAATAAAAGTAAATAAATTGATCGATCTAATGAATTGTTTAAAATTTTATATCCTTTATTAATTTTAATAGATTTTTCTAAAACCCATTGTTTTTTAGACTCAGAGTCGTTGATAAATAAATCAGGATGAAATTGTAATTGCAATTTATAAAAATTTTTATCTAATAAATCTTTATTTATTTTAAATTTCATTGGCAATGTAAATAATGTAAAATAATTCATAAAATACCTAAATTACACTAATTTTAAAATATTCAATTAAAACTTAATGTTGAAAAGACTTTCTTTTCAACATTAAATTATACAAAAGAAATCTTATTCTTTATTTTTTTTATTTTTATAATCTGTAATAGCTGCTTTAATAGCATCTTCTGCTAAAATTGAACAATGAATTTTTACTGGTGGTAATTCTAATTCTTCTACTATACTTGTATTTTTAATAGATTCTGCTTCTTTGATTGATTTTCCTTTTATCCATTCTGTTACAAGTGAACTAGATGCAATTGCAGAACCACAGCCATATGTTTTAAAACAAGCATCTTCAATAATACCTTTTGAATTAACTTTAATTTGTAATTTCATTACATCGCCACAAGCAGGAGCTCCTACTAAACCACTTCCAACATTGATATCTTCATTAGAAAAAGAACCAACATTACGAGGATTTTCATAATGATCCATAACTTTTTTACTATATGCCATGTTGACTACCTTTCTATATTAAATTTTATTGCTTTAACTATGATCCCACTCTATACTATTTAAATCAACTCCTGATTTAAACATTTCCCATAATGGTGAAAGTGCTCGAAGTTTAGAAATTGATTTATGAACTAATTTGATTGTATGTTGAATTTCTTCTTTTGTCGTAAATCTACCAATAGAAAAACGAATTGAACTATGTGCTAATTCGTCTTTTATGCCTAAAGCTCTTAATACATAAGATGGTTCTAAACTAGATGAAGTACATGCTGAACCTGAAGAAATAGCTAAATCTTTAAGCGACATAATTAATGATTCACCTTCAACATAGTTAAAACTCACATTTAAAATATGAGGTGCTCCTTGTTTTAAATCACTATTTAAATACACTTCTTCAATGTTTTTAATTCCATTCCACAAATCATTTCTTAAGTCATTGAGATGAATAAAATCATTTTTTATTTTTTTTCTTGCTAATTCAAAAGCTTCTCCCATACCAACAATTTGGTGAACTGGTAAGGTTCCGGCTCTCATTCCTCGTTCATGTCCTCCTCCATGTAAAGATGCTAATAAACGAACTCGAGGTTTACGACGAACATATAAACCCCCGATACCCTTTGGTCCATATAACTTATGTGCTGAAAAAGACATTAAATCTATAAATGAATTTTTTATGTTAACATTGATTTTCCCTATACTTTGTGTTGCATCGACATGAAAAAAAATATCACGAGATTTACAAATTTCAGAAATACTATTAATATCTTGTATGATTCCAGTTTCATTATTTACATGCATTATGGAAACAAGTATAGTATTTTTTCTTATATTTTTTTTTAAATCGTTTAAATCAATAATTCCATTGTTTTTAGGGGTTAGATACGTTACAGAAAAACCTTCTCCTTCTAAATATCTACAAGTATCCAAAACTGATTTATGTTCTGTTTTACTTGTAATAATATGATTTCCTTTTTTTTTATTAAATAATGCAATACCTTTAATAGCTAAATTATTTGCTTCAGTTGCTCCAGAAGTAAATATAATTTCACGTGAATCTGCTCCAATCAAATTGGATATTTGATTGCGAGCAATATCAACTATTTCTTCTGCTTCCCAACCAAATTTATGAGATCGAGAAGCTGGATTTCCAAACATTCCATCTATTGTTAAATAATTCATCATTTTTTTAGCAACTTGTAAATCTACTGGAGTAGTAGCTGCATAATCTAAATAAATTGGAGTTTTCATAAAATTAATCACCTTACTTAAGTTTTTAATCAAACCAACATTCTATCATTTTCAGAAAAATTTAGATCTAAAAATTAATATACTTTTGTAATTAGATTTTTATAAAATACAAACTAGACTTTTTTATTAATTAAGAATATAATTAATTTTTTTAAAGATTTAAATATCATTAGGGGTGTAGTTCAATTGGTAGAGCATCGGTCTCCAAAACCGAAAGTTGTAGGTTCAAATCCTTCCACCCCTGCCAAAATTTCACTCATCATATTTATAAAATAATTTTTAAAATCTATTGATCATAAAAAATTATCATTCCTATAAAAAATAAAAAATATATATATTTTTAAAATTATATTAAATAAAACTAATATTCTATGAGGTTATTTAAAAAATGCCTAAATATCGTTCTTTTACAACGACACAAGGAAGAAATATGTCTGGAGCCAGATCTTTATGGCGTGCAACAGGAATGAATGATGAAGATTTCAAAAAACCAATTATTGCAATAGTTAATTCATTTTCTCAATTTGTACCAGGTCATATTCATTTACAAGAAGTAGCTAAAATTATTTCCAAAGAAATTTCGAAATCAGGTGGTGTGCCTAAAGAATTCAACACTATTGCAATAGATGATGGAATAGCGATGGGACATTCAGGAATGCTATATTCTTTACCTTCTCGTGAATTAATCGCAGATTCTATAGAATATGTGATTAATGCACATTGTGTAGATGCAATGATATGTGTATCTAATTGTGATAAAATTACACCTGCAATGTTTATGGCTGCAATGCGTTTAAATATACCTTCGGTATTTGTTTCAGGAGGACCGATGGAAGCAGGAAAAATACAAATTAAACAAAAAACAGAAAAAATTGATTTAGTTGATGCAATTGTCCATGCTGGAAATCCTAATAATTCAGATGCATTTATAAAAAAAATTGAATTATCATCATGTCCTACATGCGGATCTTGCTCAGGTATGTTTACTGCGAATTCTATGAATTGTTTAATGGAAGCAATAGGTTTAGCATTACCTGGAAACGGAACATTACTAGCTACTCATGTTGATCGAAAAAAACTATTCAAAAAATCAGCTAAAATAATAGTTAAAATCACAAAAGATTATTATGAAAATAATAAGGAACAATTTTTACCTAGAAATATTGCAAGTAAAGAATCGTTTGAAAACGCCATGATGTTAGATATTGCAATGGGCGGTTCTACAAATACTATATTGCATTTATTAGCTGCATCAAATGAAGGAAATATTGATTTTAAAATGTCTAATATTGATAATCTTTCTAAAAAAACTCCACATATTTGTAAAGTAGCTCCAAGTACTAAATTATATCATGTAGAAGATGTACACCGAGCTGGTGGTGTACTTGGTATATTAGGCGAATTAAATCGTTTTAATTTATTAAATAATAAAACTAAAAACATATTAGGATTAACTTTAAAAGAAACACTAAATAATTATGATATTTTATCTACTAAAAAAAGAAATATAATCAAAATGTTTCATGCAGGTCCTGGAGGTATAAAAACAATTAAACCATTTTCTCAAAATTTTAGATGGAATAAATTAGATAAAAATCGTGTCACGGGATGTATTCGGTCTTGCAATAATGCTTATAGTAAAGAAGGTGGTTTATCTGTTTTATATGGTAATATAGCAAAAAATGGTTGTATAATAAAAACTGCCAGTATAAGTAAAGAAAATTATATTTTTTCTGGAATAGCAAAAGTATATGAAAGCCAAGAAGATGCAGTTAAATCAATATTAGCAGGAGAAATTGTTTCTGGAAATGTTGTAGTTATTCGATATGAAGGTCCAAAAGGTGGTCCAGGCATGCAAGAAATGTTATACCCAACAACATATTTAAAGTCTATGAATCTAGACAAAACATGTGCATTAATTACTGATGGTCGATTTTCTGGAGGTACATCAGGACTTTCAATAGGACATATTTCACCGGAAGCTGCAAATCAAGGAATAATAGCATTAGTTCAAAATGGAGATAATATTCAAATTAATATTTATCAGAAGAAAATTCACTTAAATATTACTGAACAAGAACTAAAAAATCGAATAATAAAAGAAAAATTAAAAGGTGATAAAGCATTTAAACCATTAAATCGTAAAAGAAAAATTTCTTTAGCCTTGCAATTTTATGCTTCTTGTGCAACCAGTGCAGATACTGGTGCTATAAGAGATAAAAAAAAATTATTCAATCTTTAAAATATTTGATAAAAAATTAATTTTTATACTGGGAAATACTAAAATGAACTATTTTAATAAATTATCTTTTCGCCAAAAAATAAAAGAAATCAACAAGTGTCGTTTTATGGAAAAAAAAGAGTTTAAAAATCAAAATAACATTTTAAAAAATAAAAAAATTGTTATTTTAGGTTGTGGATCACAAGGTTTAAATCAAGGTTTAAACATGAGGGATTCAGGGCTCAATGTATCCTTTGCACTTAAAAACGATAGTATTTTAAAAAAAAATAAATCTTGGTTGAATGCTGTAAATAATAATTTCAAAGTAAATAATTATGAAAATTTAATTCCAGCTGCTGATTTAGTTATTAATTTAACACCCGATAAACAACATAAAAATGTAATTCAAAAAGTTCAAAAGTTGATGAAACCTAATGCATGGTTAGGATATTCACATGGCTTTAATATTGTAGAATGTGGTGAAAAAATAAGAAAAGATATCACAGTTGTTATGGTGGCTCCAAAATGTCCGGGAACAGAAGTTCGTGAAGAATTTAAGAGAGGATTTGGAGTACCAACATTAATTGCTGTTCACCCTGATAATAATCCTCAAAAAATTGGTTTAGATATTGCTAAAGCATGGGCTTTTTCAACAGGTGGACACCGTGCTGGAGTTTTAGAATCATCATTTATAGCTGAAGTAAAGTCAGATTTAATGGGCGAACAAACAATTTTATGTGGAATGTTACAAACAGCATCATTAATATGTTATGAAAAATTAATTAAAGATCAAATTGAACCTGGTTATGCAGGTAAGTTAATACAATATGGATGGGAAACAATTACTGAGTCATTAAAACATGGAGGTATTACATTAATGATGGATAGACTGTCAAATCAATCTAAAATAAGAGCTTTTAAATTATCTCAAACAATAAAAATAATGTTAAAACCATTATTTCAAAAACATATGGATGATATTATTTCAGGTGAATTTTCTAATGAAATGATAAATGATTGGAATAACAATGATTTAAAACTATTAAATTGGCGTAATGATATAAAAGAAAAATCTTTTGAAAAAGCTCCTATTTATTCAAAAAAAATATGTGAACAAGAATACTATGATCATGGCACACTAATGGTTGCGCTATTAAAAGCTGGAATTGAATTAGCTTTTGAAACAATGTTAAAATCAGGTATTAAAAGTGAATCAGCTTATTATGAATCTTTACATGAACTACCATTAATAGCTAATACAATTGCAAGAAAAAAATTATATGAAATGAATATAGTTATTTCAGATACAGCTGAATATGGTAGTTATCTTTTTACTCAATCAGCTTATCCGATCTTAAAAAATTTTATAATGACTCTTGATAAATCTAATTTAGGATCATCGTTACCTAATACATTAATAGATAATATTGAATTATATAAAATCAATGAAAATATACGAAACCATCCAATTGAAATTATCGGATATAAATTAAGAAATTATATGAAAGAAATAAAATCAATTGAAGTAGCTAAATAATTATATTCTTATATTTTTCTTTAAAAAACTTTAATCTAACTAATTTAATTACTATTTTATTATGTCTCTTAATTATGTTCAAAAACATGCTGTAGAACTTGTCAATGGTCCCTGTTTGATATTAGCAGGGGCTGGTTCTGGCAAAACAAAAGTAATTATTAATAAAATTATTTATTTAATAAAATATTGTCAATATCAACCTGATAATATTATTGCTTTAACTTTTACTAATAAAGCAGCTCATGAAATAAAAATACGTCTTTTAGAACATTTAAATACATTTCAAATACAACAAATAATTATTTCAACATTCCATTCATTTGGATTAAAAATTATTAAAAATGAAATTGATTTTTTAGGATTCAACTCTAATTTTTCTTTATTTGATGAAAAAGATCAAATATCGTTACTAAAAAAAATAACTAATAAAAAAATAAAAAATGATACAAAATTATTAAAACAGTTAATTTTAATGATTTCTTATTGGAAAAATAAATTTTATACACCTTTAGATGTTGAATTATTATCAAAATCTAGTCAAGAAAAAGATTTTGCATATTTTTATAAAAAATACACTATTCATTTAAATGAATCAAATATATTAGATTTTGATGATCTCATTTGTCTGCCAATATTATTATTTAAAAAAAATAAAATTATAAAAAATCGTTGGCAAAAAAAAATCACTTATTTATTAGTAGATGAATATCAAGATACTAGCAACAGTCAATATGAATTAATTAAAATGTTAACAAATATAAATTCTAATTTTACTTTAGTAGGAGATGATGATCAATCAATATATTCATGGAGAGGTGCCACAACTCAAAATATTTTTTTATTAAAAAAAGATTTTCCTACTTTAAATATCATAAAAATGGAACAAAATTATCGTTCTTATGGAAGAATACTAAAAGCTGCAAATAAACTTATTTCATATAATCCAAATTATTTTAAAAAAAAATTATTTTCTAAATTAAAATATGGAAATAAAATAAAAATTATAATTGGTAAAAACGAAGAAGTTGAAGCAGAAAAAATAGCACAAAAAATAATTTGTCAATGTGCTAAAAATAAAGTAGAATATAAAGATTATGCTATATTATATCGAGGTAATTATCAATCTCAAATTCTTGAAAAAATTTTTTTAAAACGAAATATTCCTTATAACATTTCTAATAATTCATCGTTTTTTTCACGTCCTGAAATTAAAGACTTATTAAGCTATCTTCGATTAATTCTTAACCACAATGATAATTATGCTTTTTCAAAAGTGTTAAATATTCCATGTCGTCGCATAGGAATTACTACACTTAATAAAATAGAAGAATTTGCTATTAAAAAAAATATAAGTTTTTTCCAAGTTAGTAGTGACCCAGAAATAAAAAATTTTTTACGGATATCAACAATAAATCAAATAACAAAATTTATTTCTTGGATAAAAAAAATTACCTTATTATCTATTTCAAAACCTTCTAATATTTTAGATATTATTATTCATGATATTAAATATGAATCATGGTTATCAAAAAATCTAAAAGAACCTGATAAAATAAAAAATAGCATAAATAATATTTATATGCTATCTAATTGGATAAAAAGCTTAATAAAAGGAAGTAATTTTGAAAAACCTATGAGTTTGTTAGAAATTGTTACAAAAATGACGCTTCGTGATATAATTAATAATGAAAAAAAATATAAAGATTCTAATCAAGTTCAATTAATGACCTTACATTCATCTAAAGGATTAGAATTTTCTTCTGTTTTTATTATTGGAATGAGTGAAGGTATTTTACCTAACATCAAAAGTATTAATGAAAACAACATAGAAGAAGAACGAAGATTAGCTTATGTAGGAATGACTCGAGCAAAAAAACAATTATTTTTAACATATTGTCAAACAAGAATGCAATATGGTCAAAAATTATATACAGTACCTAGCAGATTTTTATTTGAATTACCTGAAGAAGATTTACATTGGGATCAAAATATTCTTTTAAATGATTCTACAGGTAACATAGAATATAATATAAAAAAAATAAATTACTTAAAACAAACAATTAAAATAAAAAAATAATTTTTTTGAAATAGTAAAATATAAAAATTCTGTAATTTTAGTTTGAATCAATTTTTAAAAATGATAATATTGTAAATAACATTTATAAAAAAATTTAATTTTTTAAACTTTAATTGTTTTAATTTTCTTTATAGAGTAAATAAAAAAATGAATAATATCATTGAATTAACTGATCAAAATTTCGAAGAAAAAGTATTAAAAACAACAGGTTTTATATTAGTTGATTTTTGGGCAGAATGGTGTAATCCATGTAAAATGTTAGCACCTATTTTAGAAGATATAGCAAATGAATATTTGAATAAAATACAAATTGGAAAACTCAATATTGAAAAAAATCCAAAAACAGCACCAATGTATTCTATTCGAGGAATTCCTGCATTATTATTGTTTCATAATAGTCAGGTTCTTGCGACTAAAATTGGAGCAATTTCTAAATTACAACTCCAAAAATTTTTAGATGAAAACATTAAATAAATTTACTAATTTTTAATGTAATAATTAAATTTTACAAAAAAATTTATTAATAAAAAATATACATTATGTCACAATTATCATTTCAAGATTTACCCCGATTTTACTAAGAACCCACCATTATGAACCTTACCGCACTTAAAAATATGCCAGTTTCCGAATTAATTATTCTTGGTGAAAAAATGGGGTTGGAAAATTTAGCGCGTATGCGTAAACAAGATATTATTTTTGCCATCCTTAAACAACATGCAAAAAGTGGAGAAGATATATTTGGAGATGGAGTTTTAGAAATATTACAAGATGGATTTGGATTTCTTCGTTCTTCTGATAGTTCTTATTTAGCTGGTCCTGATGATATATATGTATCACCTAGTCAAATTCGTAGATTTAATTTAAGAACTGGTGATACTATTTCTGGAAAGATAAGACCACCTAAAGAAGGCGAAAGATATTTTGCGTTATTAAAAGTGAATGAAGTTAATTATGATAAACCTGAAAATGCAAGAAGTAAAATTTTGTTTGAAAATTTAACACCCTTGCATGCTAATTCTCGATTAAGAATGGAAAGAGGAAATGGTTCAACAGAAGATCTAACTGCAAGGGTATTAGATTTGGCTTCACCTATAGGACGAGGTCAAAGAGGTCTAATTGTAGCTCCTCCAAAAGCAGGAAAAACAATATTACTGCAAAATATTGCACAAAGCATAGCTTATAATCATCCAGATTGTGTTTTAATGGTTTTGTTAATTGATGAACGACCAGAAGAAGTTACTGAAATGCAACGATTAGTTAAAGGGGAGGTTGTGGCTTCTACTTTTGATGAACCTGCATCAAGACATGTACAAGTAGCAGAAATGGTTATTGAAAAAGCTAAGCGATTAGTTGAACACAAAAAAGATGTTATTATATTACTTGATTCTATTACTCGTTTAGCACGTGCTTATAACACTGTTGTACCAGCTTCAGGAAAAGTGTTAACAGGAGGAGTTGATGCAAATGCATTACATAGACCGAAACGATTTTTTGGTGCTGCACGGAATGTTGAAGAAGGTGGTAGTTTAACAATAATTGCAACTGCATTAATTGACACAGGTTCAAAAATGGATGAAGTAATTTATGAAGAATTTAAAGGTACAGGTAATATGGAGCTACCATTATCTAGAAAAATAGCAGAAAAACGTGTTTTTCCAGCTATTGATTATAATAGATCTGGAACTAGAAAAGAAGAATTATTAACCTTGCCAGACGAACTTCAAAAAATGTGGATACTAAGAAAAATTATTCATCCTATGAGTGAAATAGACGCAATGGAGTTTTTATTAAATAAATTATCTATGACTAAAACTAATGATGAATTTTTTGATATGATGAAACGTTCTTAAAATCTTTAATATGTATATAATGTTAATATATATAATTTGATTTAAAAAATAATTTTTTTAATCTTAAAATTTTTACAAAAAAAGCTGGACAACAACCATGATTAATCATAAAATTTAATCTATATCTTGTAAATGCGCTCGTAGCTCATTTGGATAGAGCACTATCTTCCGAAGGTAGAGGTATCAGGTTCAAACCCTGTCGAGCGCACTTATTAAGATAAAAATATTATTATTGTTTATTTGGTGGCTATAGCTCAGTTGGTAGAGTGCTGGATTGTGATTCCAGTGGTCATGGGTTCAAATCCCATTAGCCACCCAAAAATGTAGAAACGGCGAATAGCGCAGCTTGGTAGCGCAACTGGTTTGGGACCAGTAGGTCAGAGGTTCAAATCCTCTTTCGCCGAAAAAATTTAATTATACTTTTTGATAATTTTTAATAAATTTTGATTATTAGCATAATTAGATATAATAATATCTTTCCATCCTATTTTTTTAGCCATTTGGCTTAACCTATTACCTACTACAAATATTCTACATTTAAATAGCCATTCATTTTTATTTAAAATATCAATTGTGTCATTTAATCTATTTAAAATTTCACCACTAGTTACTATTAATGTATTTATTTGATAAGCACGCCACTTTTTTATTTCTAGATAATTGTTTATTTTTTTAAAAACTTTTTTATAACATTCGATAACAGATATATTAAAATTATTTTTTCTTAAGTTTTTTTCTACTAATTTTCTTCCTTTTTCTCCTTTTAATAAAATTATTTTAGATTTACTAATATCATTTTGATTTAAAAGTTTTAATAAAGATTCACTATTTTCTTCATTTTCTGGAAATAAAATTTTTTTTTAATGTATTTTTTAAGAACTAATGCTGTTCCTTTTCCAATTGTGTAATAATCTGGACTAAGAGGCCAATGTAAATTATTTTTATTTAAATATAAATTTGTGTAATAAACAGATTTTTTAGAAAAAATAATAATTTTATCTGACGTATATAATTCATATTTTTTTTTTGATAAACTAATTGAAGTTGTGCTAGGTAAAAAATCAAATAAAGAAATATGCCAAGATAAAATTCCTATATTATTCAGTATATTTGCTAATTTTCTTCCTTCAGAAGAAGGCCTCATCACTAGTATTTTCATTTTTAATTTAATTGTTTAGTATAAATATTATCCAGAATTCTTCGAGCGCCATTATCAAGTAATTCATTAGCTAAAGAGTATGCCATTTCTTCTGCAGTATCATACCATCCGATTCTTTCTCCTTTTAATATAATGGCTCCATCAGGCGAACCAACTAATCCTCTAAGCCAAATTTTATTTTTTTTAAGAATTGCATAACTTCCAATTGGAATTTGACATCCTGCTTCTAAAGTTTTACAAAATGCACGTTCTGTGTTTATTTCAATAAAAGTATTAATATGATTCAAACGTGATAAAAAAAACAGTATTTTTTTATCATGTAATCTAGATTGTATTCCAATAGCTCCTTGTCCACATGAAGGAAGTGATAATTCAGCAGGTATAATTTGAGTAATACGATGTTTTAAACTTAATCTATTTAATCCCTCGGTTGCTAAAATTATTGCGTCATATTTACCTTGATCTAATTTAGCTATTCTTGTTTCTATATTTCCTCTTAAAGGAGATACAACTAAGTCTGGTCGGCGAGTTATCAATTGACATTGTCTTCTTAAACTTGATGTTCCAATTACTGCTCCTTTAGGTAATTGATTAATAGAGTTATAATTATTAGAAATTAATGAATCTAATGGATTTCCTCTTTTACATATGCTAACTAAACATAATTCTTTGGTAATATGAACAGGAAGATCTTTCATGGAATGTATTGCAATATCTGCTTTATTTTCAAGAAGAGCAAATTCTAATTCTTTTATAAAAAGTCCTTTCCCCCCAATTTTAGAAAGTGATTTATTTAAAATATTATCTCCATGTGTCACTATGGGTACTAATTGTATATTTAAATCTGGATATAAAGATAATATTTTTTTTTCAACATATTTAGTTTGTTCTAAAGCTAAAGGGCTTTTTCTAGTAGCAATTCTTAATATTTTTTTTTTCATATTACTATTCATTTAGTATAAAATATTTTTTCAAAAATCATTATGAAATCATAATAAAATATATAGTTAGTCATGATATATTTAACATTTTTAAATATTATAAAAGATTAAATTTTTATTGGATTGTATAGAAAAAGATTTTTGAAATATTTCCCAAAAACTTTTTTTACTACGATTGCAAATCCATTTATCTACATGATAATTAAAATGATATGCATTTAATTTTGTAGCCAACCAAACTTGTTTTAAAAATTCCTGTTTGTTAATTATAATTACGCTTTTATTTGAAAAAGTAATAGTCATCATATAATCTTGTATTTCATAATCAAAATCAATTTTATCAATATATAAATTTAAATTATCTTCAATCTTAAGAAATAATTCATTTACTAATTTATAAAAATTGTTTTTTCGATTATCAATTATTTTAGTTTTCATTAATATTTCCTAAAATTTATTTAATTAATTTTTACAAATAAATAAAATCTGTATAATTTTATTTAATTTAAAAAAATTTATATAAAAATTAACAACTATGTGGAATTTTAAATGTACTTAAACGTTAATAACAGAAAAAAAATTAATTTTTCTAAAATGCATGGTTTAGGTAATGATTTTATGGTTATTGAATCAATTACACAAGATTTTGTTATATCTTCATTAAAAATAAAAGAATTATCAAATCGAAATACTGGAATAGGGTTCGATCAGTTATTACTCATTGAAAAATCGTATAGTTCTAAATTTGATTTTCATTATCGTATTTTTAATTCAAATGGAAATGAAGTAGAACAATGTGGAAATGGTGCTAGATGTGTAGGATTATTTCTTATATTGAAAGGTTTAACTACCAAGAAAAGAATTAATCTTAGCACTAATCAAAAAAATATAATAATTAATTTTATTTCTAAAGATATAATTGAAGTAAATATGAATGAACCTATCTTCAAATTACACTCAATAATTAATTCTGAAAAATTAAAAAATTATAATTTTTCAGTGAAAATTATTAATAATAATTTATTATGTAGTTTAGTTTCGATTGGTAATCCTCACTGTGTTATTCAAGTAGAATCTATAAAATATGCACCTGTACAAACTATTAGTAAAATAATAAAAGAAAAATCTATTTTTCCTAAAGGCATAAATATAGGTTTTATGCAAATTTTAAAAAAGAATCATATTAAATTAAGAGTTTATGAACGAAATGAAGGAGAAACTCAGGCTTGTGGAAGTGGTGCATGTGCTGCGGTTGCAGTGGGTATTGTAAAGAATCTTCTTTCCAATAATGTAAAAGTTGAATTATTAGGTGGAACTTTATTTATTAAATGGAAAGGTTTTAACAATCCTTTATATATGATCGGACCAGCGAAATATATTTATGAAGGTTATATATATATATAAAATATTAATTATAGGAGTTTTTAAGAGTTTTGAAAAATCAAAATTTTACTAAAAAAAATATATATATTAAAAAAAATACAAAAGAATTTAATCAAATTATTTTATCTCTTTTTTTAGGAGGATTTTCTAGTTTTTCTATTTTATATTGTGTACAATCAATTTTACCAATATTTTCTAAACAATTTTGTTTAACTGCCACTGAAAGCAGTTTATCTTTATCGGCAACAACTGCAACTATGGCCATAGGTACATTGTTTACTGGGATTTTATCAGATGTAATTGGTCGAAAATTAATTATGTCTATATCTTTATTCATAGCATCAGTCTTAACAATTATTTGTGCTACTGTAGATCATTGGAAAATGATAATTTTTCTTCGTGCTTTAATAGGATTATCTTTAAGCGGAGTTGTTGCAATTGGTATTACATATATAGTTGAGGAAATTCATTCTAATTCACTATCATTTTGTATTGGATTATATATTAGCGGAAATACTATAGGTGGTTGTTCTGGAAGAATTATTAGTAGTATTATCGCAGAATATTTTTCATGGAATATTTCATTATTTATAATTGGTTGTTTTTCTTTAATATCATCGTTTCTATTTCTATATCTTTTACCATCTTCAAAAAATTTTTATCCAATTTCTATTGATTATAAAAAATTTTTAAATTATTTTTATTTACATTTAAAAAATCCAATATTATCTATTCTTTTCATGATAGGTTTTTTATTAATGGGAAGTTTTATTACTATTTTTAATTATATTGGATATCGATTGATATTAAAACCATTTTTATTTAGTTCATCAAGTATAGGATTATTATCTATTATATATTTAACTGGAGTTTATAGTTCTCCTAAAGCTGGAATTTTAATAAATAAATATAACAAAGGAAATATCTTAATAATTTCATTATTATTAATGATCTTAGGTATACTAATTACTCAGTTTAATCAAATTATAATTATTATTTTAGGATTGATAATTTTTTCAGGAGGATTTTTTGCCTCTCATTCAATTGCTAGTAGTTGGGTTGGTTTATATGCAAAATTTGCAAAAGTTCAAGCTACTTCTTTATATTTATTTTTTTATTATTTAGGTTCTAGTGTATTTGGTACATTTAGTGGATTTTTTTGGTTTTATTCAAAATGGTTAGGAATTTCAATTTTTATGATAATTATTTTAATTTATGGAATATTTTTATGTTTCAAACTAAAAAAAAATAATTAAATTAAATATTTTTTAAAAAAATTTATTATATTTTACTTTCCTAAAAGATAGTTTCTCAAGGATAATAAGCTTAGTTCAATTCATCAAAATGGCTAAAATATTATGCTATATTTATTTTCTTATTCTGACTTGAATCATAGTTTATTTATTTTTTTAGCTTTATTTTTTGTTTTATTTTATGAAGCTATTAATGGTTTTCATGACACAGCAAATGCTGTCTCCACTTTAATTTATACTAGAGCTATGTCTGCAAATCTTGCAGTTATAATGTCTGGTATATTTAATTTCTTAGGTGTCGTACTTGGAGGTTTAACAGTAGCATATGCTATTGTTCATTTATTACCTAATGATTTACTATTAAATAGTAATCCTCAGCATGCACTTGCAATGGTTTTTTCTATTTTACTTGCTGCTATTTTATGGAATTTATCTACTTGGTATTTTTGTTTGCCTGCATCTAGTTCTCATTCTCTTATTGGAGCAATTATTGGAATTGGTCTAACTAATGCAATTACTACAGGATCTTCTTTAGTGAATGCATTAAATATACCTAAAATTTTAAATGTTTTTATATCGTTAATTTTATCTCCTATTATAGGATTAATAATTTCTGGAAGTTTAATATTTTTGTTAAGGTATATTACCAATAAATATAAAAAATTTAATAGAATTCATATGACTCCATTAGAACGTGAACAAAATGAAGGAAAAAAAAATCCTCCACTTTCAATTAAAATAGCATTGATTTTATCATCTATTGGGGTTAGTTATGCACATGGTGCAAATGATGGTCAAAAAGGTATTGGACTAATTATGCTTGTATTAATTAGCATTATACCAGCTAACTTTTTAGTTAATTTAAATGCTTCTAAAAAAGAAATTATTTATACAAAAAATACAATTGATTATTTAAATAAATATTACTCAAATAGTTATTTAAAAGATATTAAAAAAAATAATAATAATGAAAAATTATATTTGAATTACTCTAATATGATAAAAAATGTTAAAAAAACTCAAATATTATTACATAATGTATATAATTATAAGATATTAAATATAAAGGAACGATTTCAATTACGTCATTTTTTACTTTGTATTTCTGAAAACATTGATCAAATAACTAGTTTTGATATCAATAAAAATGAAAAAATTCTTTTATATAAGATTAAAAAAGAAATACTTACAACTGTAGAATATGCACCGATTTGGATAATATTAATTATTGCTTTTGCTTTATCTATAGGAACAATGTTTGGTTGGAAACGTATAGTTGTAACTATTGGTGAAAAAATAGGAAAAAAAAGAATGACATATGCACAAGCTATGTCCGCTCAAATCACAGCTTCTTTTTCTATTGGAATAGCTAGCTATACAGGAATCCCTGTTTCTACAACACATATTTTATCATCATCAGTAGCAGGTTCAATGTTAGCTGATGGAGATCGAATTCAAAACAGCACTATAAAAAACATTATTGTTGCATGGATATTAACTTTGCCTGTTTCGATTTTACTTTCTAGTTTCTTATATTGGATAGCATTATTTTTAATCCAATAAATAATATTAGTTGTCATTTTTAACAGGAGTACATTTTAATTTAATTGTACTCTTGTTTTATTTAATAGGTAAATATATATCAAAACGATGATTTTTATTACTTATTGAAAATTTTACTTTTTCTTTAGATAAAGGTTGTGCATAAGAAGGTCTTTTAACAATTATTCTTTTTTTTGCGAATTTTCTAGAAATATTTAGTAAATTTTCATGATTATCACTATTTTTTATTATATTTCGCAAAAATTGCATATTTTTTTTAGGCAATGCTTTTTTCTTATTTATTGGATACATTGGATCTAAATAAATAATATCTGGTTGTAAAATTGGAATTTCTAACATTTTGAAACTATCATAAAACATTAAATGTAGTCTTTGTTTTAACCAATTTCCAATTTTTTGACTTTCATGTGCTCGCTGTAAACCATCTTTCAATAAAGCGGCAATTATTGGATGCCGTTCAAGCATAAGAACATAACAACCCCAAAAAGCAATTAAAAATGCATCTCTTCCAAATCCAGCTGTTGCATCTATTACATAAGGAAAATAATTTTTTTTAATTCCTAGTGCTTTATAAAGTGCTTCATTTTTTTTTTTAAACTTTAAACATCTGTAATTATTTTGTTTAGATAAGAAATCAACTTTAATAGTTTTTTCATGTGGTGTTAAACGATGATATAGTTCTAATGTATTATTATTTATTATTAAAGCTATAGAAGCATTTTCATCATGATTAATATTGTATTCTTTAATTATTTTTTGTATTCTTATATTTTTGCTTTTTATAATTAAATATATATTCATAATATTTTTATTTTTTATTATTAATAATTGACTTTTCTAAAAATAGTTTTAAAATATACTAAATAAGAATTTTTTATTTTTTATATATCTTAAAAATAAAAAATACTTCATTTAAAATAAATTTATTTATATTGATTTTAAAAAAGTTTATTTAATCAATAAAAATATTTTTATATAAACAAGTTTATAGTTTAAAATAGTTTAAAAAAAGGAAACAAAATTATGTCATCTAATGTTAATCTAGTTGATAAATTAAATCCAATATCTTTTGAACAAAATGAACCAAATGATAAATTAAAAATTAAAATAGATCCTAAAATTATTGAAAGTATTCGAAAAGAAATTAGTGAAACAATTAAAAATAATAAAAATAAAAATCAAAAAGACAGTAAAATTACAATTTCTTATTCTGATACGGAAGAAAAATTAGTTAAGTTAGAGAAATTATATAATAAATGTCTTGATCAGCTAGAATTTATAGAAAAAAACGCAATAAAACAAAAGCAAGGCAATGAAATTAATATTAATAACACTAATGAATTAAATACTGAAAATGCTTTGAAAAAAAAACTGTTTCTGAACCCCCTTCTCAATTTCCTGCCGAAACACCTTCTAAATCAACTATTGAATCTATTTTAGATTTTTTCCCAAATACTTTTTATGCTTTAATAGATTTTATTAAAGAAACAATTAATAGTATAAATTTAAAAGAAATAAGTGAATTTATAATTAATGAATTAAAAGAAAAAATATCTGCAGTTTGCAAAGTAATTAAAGATATAACTATAAATTTATTTAATGGTAATATATTTAAAAAAATTTTTAATGCAGGATATGAATTTATTGTAGGATCCTCAATGGATGAATCTACAAGAAAAGTAAATGAAAAAATTGATAGTTTAGTTGAATATGTTAAAAAATTAAAAGAAACAATTGAGTCTTCTAAATTATTTATACATGCTTTAATAGAGAAAATAAGAGAGCAAGGAAGATTAAGAATAATTAATAAATTAAATCATAATCCTAAACATCCTGAATACGAAAGTTCTTTTCCTGATTTAAACGTAAAAATTCCAAAAGAAGAAAATTTTAAAATACAATATCCAATTGATTTAGATGAAACTTTTAATGTCGAAGTAAAAGAAAGAAATTTAAAAGATAATCAAAGCTTTAAAGAAAAAATAAATCAAAGTATTAAAAAATCTGACGTTAATTATTTTAAAAATGCTCAAAATACTCCAATAGTTTTCGATCAGTTTCCATCATTTCCACAGCCAGAGACTAAAATTTCTTATAAAGATATGTATGAAAAATTAGAAGTTCCTGAAAATTTAAATAAATATTTTATGATAGATTTTCATTCTGCTGTTTTTATAATTGATGGACATTTAATATCTGCTAGAACTAAAGAAGATATGCTTCAAGGTTTTAAAAAATTAATTACTAATGATATAGAACAAAAATTTATTTCTCAATATGCAAATCCAGCATTATTAAAACAAGCTTACTTAAAATTAATTGCTGAACATCCAGAATTAAATAATTCTAGGATTGTGCGTGCAAAGAATTTTTATGAGATTACTCATTTAGAAGATGGTACTATTAGAATCATTGCTACTAATATGTCTGAATTTTACTCTATAGATGCAAATGATGTAACACATCACCATTCTTATGGAGTAAAAACACAAGTAATTTTTTCATATACAAAAGCACCAATAATAGAACATTCATATTTTATTAATTAATATTTTGAAAAATATCTTTGTTTAAAAAATAATAGGGTTATATGCCCTATTATTTTTTTATTAATTGTTAAAAATTGCATTAATAAAGTACTACTTATTTGAAATTTTTTTGATTTTTTTTAACAAAGCAAAATGTATTTCTTTTGGAAGATATGGTTTTACATTACCTTTATATTTTGCAATTTCTTTTACAAAAGATGATGATATAAATGAAACTTCCTTAGATGAAAGTAAAAATATACTATCTAGTTCAGGATATATCTGTTTATTGATAGCAGCCAATTTAAGTTCATAATCAAAATCAAATATGGTTCGTACTCCTCTAATTAAAATATTAGTATTTTCTTTTTTTGCTAAATTAGCTAATAAATCATTAAAACCAATTATTTTTTTTATATTATTAAGATGCAAAGTAGCTAATTTAGTTAATTTAATACGTTCTTGTAAACTAAAAATAGTTTTTTTATTTAAATTGTTAGAAGAAACAGCAATAATTATATTATCAAAAATTTTTATTGCACGAGTTATAATGTCTAAATGTCCATATGTAATTGGATCAAATGTGCCTGGATATATTGCTGTTTTTTTCATTTTTTTATTTTTTCATTGTTTTTTATTTATAGATGATTTTTATTTTAACTGTAATAAAATTAAAATATTAAATTTTATTTTTATATAAATTTTAAAAGGAAATTGTATGCACGAAAGTTGGAAACCAAGTGCTTCTATTAAAAATTTAATTAAAAGATCAAAGATTATTAATAATATTCGTTTATTTTTTTTAGAAAACAAAATTTTAGAAGTAGAAACTCCATCATTATCTAAATCAACAATTACAGATATAAATTTAACACCATTTGAAACTAATTATTTTTCTCCAGGAAATAATTTAAATAAATTAAAATTATGGTTAATAACTAGTCCAGAATATCATATGAAACGTTTACTATCAGCTAGTAGTGGACCAATATATCAAATATGTCGTAGTTTCAGAAATAAAGAATATGGCCAACGTCATAATCCAGAATTTACTATTCTTGAATGGTATCAAATTTCATGTTCTATGAATAAATTTATTGATAAAATAGATTTATTTTTTCAAAAAATATTAAAATTCGAAAAATCAGAAAAAATTTCTTATCAAGAAGTTTTTGTAAAATATTTAAATATAGATCCATTTTCTACTAATATCACTGAACTATATAAAATTTCAAAAAAATTTAATTTAGCACATTTAACATGTTCTGAAAAAAATTTAAATACAGTAATGGAAATATTATTTACTTTGTTAATAGAACCCTTTTTAGGGGAAAAAAGACCTATATTTGTATATCATTTTCCTGCAGAACAAGCTTCTCTTGCTTCTTTAAATAAAAAAAACAATCATATTGCAGAAAGATTTGAAATATTTTTCAAGGGAATAGAATTAGGAAATGGATTTTATGAACTAACAGATTATTTAGAGAATAAAAAACGTTTAATTAATGAGAATAAGAAAAGATATGAAATGAATTTACCTATACGGGAAATAGATAGTAATTTTTTAAATGCAATAAATTACGGTTTACCTTCATGCTCTGGAGTTGCAATAGGTTTAGATCGTTTAATAATGATCGCATTAAATAAGAAAAGTATTGATGAAGTTATATCATTTGCTTTTGATCGTTGTTAATTAAAATTACCAATAATTTTCCATAGTAATATGTCCATGTTTTTTTCTTAGATGTTTAGTCATATTTCTTTCTTTATTTAATAATAAATATGTTTCCTTTACCATTGATGGATTTCCACATAACATGATATGTGTATTTTTTTGATTAATTTCTAATCCAATTGTGTTTTCTATAATTTTATTTTTTAGTAAAAACGGAATTCTTCCTAATAAAGAATCATTATCTTTTTCTCTACTTATTATAGTTTGAATCTTTAATTTTCTATTATATTTTAGATATAGTTGTTTCATTAAAGGAAGATAAGTTAACTCATTTTTATATCGTACAGCATGTATTAAAACAATATTTTTAAATCTTTCGATATCTTTACCACCTTCTTGTAAAATAGAACAATAAGGACCAATGGCAGTTCCAGTAGCAAACATCCATAATGTTTCACAATCAGGTATTTCTTTAAGAATAAAAAATCCAAATGCATTCTGTTTAATAAATACATTATCTCCACTTTGTAAAGTATATAAAAGATTACTTAATTTTCCATTTGGAATACGAACAATATAAATTTCTAAATTTTGATTACTTGGAGCATTAACAAAAGAATATGCTCTCTGAATTTTTTTTGTTTGATTATTTTCATATAAAGCTAATTTTGTAAATTGTCCAGCTTGAAAAGTTGATATTGGTGCTTTTAAAAAAATACTAAATAAATTTTTAGTCCATTTTTTTATTTTTAAAACTTTCGCATTAATCCATGGATTCATTCTATATGCCTATGTATTATTTAAAATTATTTTAAATAATCATTGTATTTATTTGAATTTCAGTACAATGATTATTAAAATTTTTTATTTTTGAACATTACTTATATTTTATTTATTTTTAATTTTTATATTATTAGAGATATTAATGGATATTTTTTAGGTTTTTATTCTATCTAGAATGTTACATTTAAAATGTAATTCTAATCAAATCAAAGATAAATTTGATTTATTTTCTTGTATCTTATAATCAAAATTACTAAATAAAATATATTTATGTAAATATTTATTTGTTTTCTCATGATTTTTATTTATTTTTAAACTATAATTTAATCATTATAAACAAATATATAATTCTTTTTTTTAATATCAAAAAATATTTAACATTAATCTGTATTTTTTATTAATTTAAATAAGATTGTATAGTGGTTTATCTAATAGTGATTTTTCTCCTGTTAAATTACTAAATATTTTATCAATTTGATTGAATCTATTTGAACAATACTATTATAATAAATTTTTGGAAAGATATAAAATAAACGATAAGATATAAAAAACTATTTTTTATTTATAAAATATATTTTAATTATTTAATTTAAATAATACCTTTAAGATTTAAAAAGTTTATTAATTTATATATAATATTTTTGTAAATATTAATTAATAAATAAAAAATATTCATCCATTTGAGCTTATTTTTAATGGATAAATATTTTAATTATTTTATAAAATAAAACGACTAAGATCTTCATTAGATATTAACTGATCTAAATGTTTTGCAACGTACTGTGAATCTATTTTAATTGTATTCCCACTATTATTACTAGCATTAAATGAAATATCTTCCATTAATTTTTCTAATATTGTATGTAATCTACGAGCTCCTATATTTTCCATAGATTCGTTAACTTTCCATGCTGCTTCTGCAATATTTCTAATTCCTTCTTTTGTAAATTTTATATATACTCCTTCTGTTTTCATCAGTGCTGTATATTGAGTTGTAATTGCTGCGGTAGGTTCAGTAAGTATTTTTTCAAAATCATCTATTGTTAATGCTTTTAATTCTACTTTAATTGGAAGTCGACCTTGTAATTCAGGTATCAAATCGGAAGGTGTAGATGTTTGAAATGCACCAGATGTAATAAATAAAATATGATCTGTTTTTACCATACCATATTTAGTAGATACAGTACAACCTTCAATTAATGGCAGTAAATCCCTTTGTACACCTTCTCTTGAAATATCTGGACCGGACACATCACTTCGTTTGCATATTTTATCAATTTCATCAATAAATACTATGCCGTTTTGTTCGACTGCATTTATAGCTTCTTTTTTTATATCTTCTGGATTCACTAATTTTGCAGCTTCTTCTTCTTTAAGTAATAAAATTGCATCTTTAATTTTGAGTCTTCTTGTATTTTTTTTATGACCACTTAAATTTTGAAATAAAGATTGTAATTGATTTGTTAGTTCTTCCATACCAGGAGGAGCCATAATTTCAACACCCATAGTAGTGGCTAATAAATTAATCTCGATTTCCTTATTATCAAGAACACCTTCTCTTAATTTTTTACGAAATATCTGTAAAGTATTTAAAAGACTTTCATTTTTTTCGTTTTCTGTCCAATTATTTTTAGGTCTTGGAACTAAAATATCTAATATTCTTTCCTCAACGATTTCTTCTACCCTAACTTTATTTTTTTCAATGTTTTTAATTCTAATCATTTTTATAGCAGCATCTGTTAAATCTCTAATAATTGAATCTACTTCTTTCCCTACATATCCTACTTCAGTGAATTTAGTTGCTTCTACTTTAATAAATGGAGAATTAGCTAATTTAGCCAATCTTCTAGCGATTTCTGTTTTTCCAACTCCAGTAGGACCAATCATTAAAATATTTTTAGGTGTAATTTCTTGTCTTAATTCATCATTTAATTGCATTCTACGCCAACGATTTCTTAATGCAATAGATACGGCTTTTTTTGCTTTTTCTTGACCAACAATAAATTTATCAAGTTCAGCAACAATTTGAGGAGGAGTCATTTCAGACATATAAATAATCCTTACTTTTCTGAAAGTAGTTCTTTTATGGTAAAAATATGATTGGTATATATACAAATATTTGCAGCAATGTTAAGTGATTTTTCTACTATTTTTTTAGCATTAAGATTGGTATTTTCTATTAATGCACGAGCAGCTGATTGAGCATAAGACCCTCCTGATCCGATTGCAATTAAATCATCTTCAGGCTGTATTACATCTCCATTTCCAGTAATAATTAATGAAGTATTTTTATCAGCAACTGCTAATAAAGCTTCTAATTTTCTCAGCATTTTATCAGATCTCCAATCTTTTGCTAATTCAATAGCTGATCGTTGTAATTGACCTTGATATATAGATAATTTTTTTTCAAACATATCAAATAAAGTAAAAGCGTCTGCAGTTCCTCCTGCAAAACCGGCAATTACTTTTTCATGATAAAGAGTTCTAATTTTTTTGACATTACTTTTCATAATAGTATTGCCTAAAGTTGCTTGTCCATCACCTCCGATTACTACTTTATTTTTTAATCTTACACTTAGTATTGTGGTCACAAGAAAAACCTCTTAAAAATAACGTTTTTATTTAGAAACATATAAATTTTTTATAAAAATTAAATTTTATTCTAATTCAGTAATTAATTTAAATTTTTTAATTAATTAAAATTTAAGAATAATGTATTTTATTAAATAAATATTTTTTTAAAAGTATTTATTTTATAAATTTTCTAATTTTTTAATGTATTTCCATCTTTCCTTTGGTTTAGCAGGTAATATATTTTCGTCTTCTTTTTTTTGAAGAAATATTTTTTTTTGTGTATTATTTGTTTTCTTTAAAAATATATTGAAAAAAATTAAAGAAATAATTATTACTAATAGGATAGTAAATACATTATATTTATTAAATTTAATTTTTTTTTTTTTAAAATACATTGAATTAATTTTATTTTGATTTTTATACATATTTTTATTTTTTATTTTTTGAAAAAATTAATAATTAATATACTAATAATTGTATAATACAATAAATATTTTTAACAAATTTAGGAAAATTTTCTATGAAAAAAAAAATACATCCTTATTATTCTCAGATAACAGCTACTTGTTCATGTGGAAATATAATTGAAATTTTTTCAACTGTTAATCATAATCTAAATCTAGATATATGTGCAAAATGTCATCCGTTTTATACTGGAAAACAAAGAATTATTGATACTGGAGGACGTGTTGAAAGATTTAAAAAACGTTTTAAAATGACCAAATAAGAAACGATATAAAAGTATTTTTTTTTATTTATAATCTAAAAAATAATTTTTATTTTAAGCATCTTAAATGATATTTTGATGCTTAAAAGATATTCTATTTAAAAACTATTTTAATTATTTTATTCAATTTTTTTTAAAAAACAAGATGTAGATTAATTTTGGAAATAATTTTTTAATGCAACATAAATAGCATTAGCTATATTTTTCTGATAGGAAATTGTTTTTAATTTTCTTTCTTCTGAAAAATTTGTAATAAATCCAGTTTCAATTAAAATAGACGGTGTATTTATAGAACTTAATATTTCTAAACTAGCATAATTTGGTTGTTCTTTATTTACTTTTGTAATTTTTTTAAATTCTTGGAATATATAATTTGATAATTTAATTTCCATAGTTTGAAAATTATTGAATTGTAAATCAAGAATTGTTTTTTTTAAATCTACATCATTTTTATTGTTTTTAAATAGATCTGAAATACTTTTAGAAAAATAAATTTTTTCTTTTTTGTTTTTTATAATGTTATTAATTTCACGATGCATTCTATTTTTTGAAACAATCCAAATTGATATTCCTGATACGTATGATTGTTTTGAAGAATCTACGTGAATTGATAGTAATAAACTTGGATTTTTATGTTTTAAAAAATTTTTTCTGTTTTTTAAAGATAGATCAGAGTCATTATTACGTGTTAAAACAGCATGGAATAGTTTATTATTATCTAATAATTTTTTTAGTTTAATAGCAATTTTTAAGGTTATTTCTTTTTCTTTTAGTCCTTTATGTCCAATCGATCCTGGATCTTGTCCACCATGTCCTGCATCTATTAATATAGTAATTTTCTTTGTTTTTTTAATTAGTTCGTTTTTAAATTTATTGGAAAAAACTATTTTTTTTTTCAACGAATATTATTTTATTAATATTTTCCTGAACTTTAACTTGAAAACTAATTAATAAAAAAGCTAATATGATCCATTTATAAGAATAATAAGAAATCATGAATTTTCCTTAATTTTTTAGCAAATATTCATTTTAATAAATTCTAGTTTGGAGCGGGAAACGAGATTCGAACTCGCGACCCCAACCTTGGCAAGGTTGTGCTCTACCAGCTGAGCTATTCCCGCATAATTTAAAATACTTTTAAATTTTCTATATATTTTATATAGAGAAAGGTTATTAATCAAGCTTTACTTTTAAAAAAGTTATTTTATATTAATTTTTTATAAAATTTTTTAGTTTGATTAAATATCAAAAAAAATTTTTTTATAAAAATTCAATTCCATTATTGATTCTTTTATATCGTCTAAAGCAGTATGATTTTTTTTTTTTTAAATTTTTTTATCTGAGGATGCCAACGTGCTGCTAATTCTTTGATAGTACTAACATCAATACAACGATAATGAAAATAATTTTCTAAATTTGGCATATACTGATCTAAAAATTTTCGATCTTGATAGATACTATTTCCACATATAGGAGATGATTTTATAGGAACCCATTGTTTTAAAAAAAATATAGTTTTAGACTCAGCTCTAGATTCATTATAATTACTTTTTTTAACTCTTTCAATTAATCCAGTATGCATATGAGTTTTTTGATTCCACTCATTCATCAGCAACATGTGTTTTTCTGCTTGATGAATAGCAATAACTGGTCCTTTTGAAATTATATTTAATTTTGTATCTGTAATTAAAGTAGCTATTTCAATAATTCGATGAATTTTAGGATTTAGTCCTGTCATTTCCAAATCAATCCAAATTAAATTTTTATTGTTAAATTTCATAAAGTGTTTTATCTAATATATAAACTATATTTTATTGTATAACATTTTTTTGTTTTTAAAAGATCAAAAATCTTCAAAAATATTTTAAAAATTTATTTTTAATAGATATTAGATACTTAAAACATTATAGTATAATAAGTAAATATGTATAAAATTTAAGAGATTATTTAAATGAAATACGTTAATCTTATGCAAACTAGATCTTGGAATATTTTAAAAAATCATTTTGATATAATGAAAAATGTACATTTAAGAGATCTTTTTTTATTAGATTCTAATCGATTTAAAAAATTCTCCATTTATTTTGAAAATGAAATATTAGTTGATTTTTCAAAAAATCGTATCACTGAAAATACTTTAAAATATTTATTAGATTTAGCTCAAGAAATGAATGTTAAACAAGCAATTCAATCAATGTTTTCTGGAGAAAAAATAAATGAAACAGAAAACCGATCTGTACTGCATATTGCTTTGCGTAATAGACAAAATTCTCCTATTTTTGTAGATAATTATAATATTATGTTTGAAGTTAATCATGTATTAAAAAAAATGAAAGATTTTTCAGAGTCAGTAATTACTGGAAAATGGAAAGGTTACACTGGAAAATCCATTTCAGATATTATCAATATAGGAATTGGAGGCTCTGATTTAGGTCCGTATATGGTTACAGAAGCATTACGTCCATATAAAAATCATTTGAATATACATTATGTTTCAAATATAGATGGTACTCATCTTGCTGAGGTGTTAAAAAAAATTAATCCTGAAACAACTATTTTTTTAATAGCTTCTAAAACATTTACTACAGAAGAAACAATAACTAATGCAAATAGCTCAAAAATATGGTTTTTAAGATATTCTAAAGATAAATCTAGTTTGGATAAACATTTTTTTGCTTTATCAGCTAATATACAAAATGCATTAGATTTTGGTATTAATATAAAAAATATTTTTCAATTTTGGGATTGGGTTGGTGGTCGTTTTTCATTATGGTCTTCTGCAGGATTATCTATTATTTTATCTATTGGATTTAAAAATTTTGAAAAGTTTTTGAATGGCGCTCATTCTATGGATAACCATTTTTATAATTCAGAGTACAAAAAAAATATACCGATAATATTAGCGCTTATTAGTATTTGGTATGCTAATTTTTTTGGTTCTGAAACAGAAGCAATATTTCCATATGATCAATATATGCATAGATTTTCAGCTTATTTTCAACAATCTAATATGGAATCTAATGGTAAATCAGTAGATAAAAAAGGCCAAAAGATATCTTATCAAACTGGACCTATTATTTGGGGAGAACCAGGAACTAATGGTCAACATGCTTTTTTTCAATTAATACATCAAGGTACTAAATTAATTCCAAGTGATTTTATTGTTCCTATTATTTCGCATAATCATTTAAAAAATCATCATATAAAACTAATATGTAATTTTCTAGCTCAAACTAAAGCACTGGCTTTTGGAACTGCAGAAAAATCTTTTGCAAAAGAATCAACGTTTTTTAAAAAAAATATAAAAAATTTCAACCAAATAGATAAAAATTTTTTATTTAAAGAGTGTATAGGAAATCAACCGACAAATTCTATTTTAATACGAAAAATCACACCTTATAATTTAGGTGCATTGATTGCTTTATATGAGCATAAAATTTTTGTACAAGGTCATTTATTAAATATTTTTAGTTTTGATCAATGGGGTGTAGAATTAGGAAAAATTTTAGCTAAAAATATTTATAAAAATTTTTCTAATATAGAAAATGATCAAGTTTTAGACTCTTCTACACAAGGTTTAATAAGTTTTTATAAGTCTTTTCATAAATAAAATATTTAATTAATTATTTTAAAATAATTAATATTGTATTTTACATTACATGTTAAATCATCATTTATTATGTAATTTGTATTATTACTTGACTGAATGTGTTTTTTAACTTATGAGTAATGCATATGTTTAAATCAATTAAATTTAAAATACAGAATTTTGGTCAATTTTTAAGTAATATAATGATGCCTAATGTAAGTATTTTTATTGCATGGGGTATTATGAGCGCATTATTTATGCCCTTAGGTTGGAAACCAAATAAAATTTTGGCAGAATTAATTCCACCTATTATATTTTATCTCTTACCTATTCTTATTGGTTATACGGGAGGTCGTTTAGTTGGAGGAGAACGAGGAGGTGTAATTGGAAGTATTACTACAATTGGTATGATTATAAGTGCTAAAATACCTATGTTATTAGGAGGAATGGTCTCGGGAATTTTAGGTGGATGGATTATTAAAAATTTTGATATCTTAGTGAAAGATAAAATAAAAAATGGATTTGAAATGTTAGTTAATAATTTTTCTATTGCAATAATTGGAATATTTTTAACAATTACTTCATTTTTTGTTATTGGACCTTGTATCGAATGGACTTCAAGTTCAATAAGTCATTTATTAAAGACAATTATACATTATAATTTATTGCCAATTATAGCTATTATAGTTGAACCTGCTAAAATATTTTTTTTAAATAATACAATTAACCATGGAGTTTTTTCTCCTTTAGGTCTTCAAGATATATTAGAAAATAAAAATTCGATATTTTTCTTAATCGAGTCTAATCCTGGACCAGGATTGGGAATATTACTCGCATGTTTTTTTTTCGGAGAAGGCGATTGTTATAAATCTGCTGGAGGAGCTGCGATTATTGAGTTTTTAGGTGGAGTTCATGAAGTTTATTTTCCTTATGTTTTAATGAATCCAAGATTTTTATTATCTCTTATTTTAGGAAGTATGACTAATATTTTTATACTGACTTTTTTTCAAGGTGGTTTAATTGGAGCTGTTTCTCCAGGATCTATTTTATCCATTTTAGCAATGACAAAAAAAAATTTTTATTATATTAATATTTTCTCTATTTTTTCTTCTTTTTTTATTTCTTTTTTAACTGCTATTGTATTATTAAAACTAGTCAATCGTAAAAATAAGAAGTTTATTAAGCAATCCAAAAAAATAATTAACAATAATGCATTAAATTATAAAAATGATAAATTAGATTATTTTGTTAAAGATATTAATACTATTGTAGTTGCTTGTGATGCTGGAATGGGATCTAGTGCAATAGGTGCCAGTATTCTACGTGAAAAAATAAGAAAAAAGAATTTAATGAATATATCTATATCTAATGTTTCTATTAGTTGTATACCTAAAAATGCTGATATTGTAATCACACATAAAAATTTAACTTCTCGTGCCAAAACATATGCTCCTAATGCTAAACACATATCCTTAGTAAACTTTATTGATCATGTTTTTTATGATTTTTTAGTAAATAAATTAATTAAAAATAAAAATTTTTATAATCAAATATATACAACTAAAATAAATGATTTTAATAAAAAAAATAAATCAGAAAAATTATTTCAATTAAGTGAGAAAAATATTATTCTTAATCAATTTGCTAATAATAAAGAGCAAGCTATTAAAATAGTTGGAAAATATTTAGTAGAACAGGGTTATGTTAAAGATGATTATATTGATGCAATGTTAGAAAGAGAAAAAATTACATCTACTTGGTTAGGCGAACACGTTGCATTACCACATGGTACAATACAAGCAAAAGATAATATTTTAAAAACTGGAATAATTTTTTGTCAGTTTCCAGAAGGTGTACGTTTTGGAGATAATATTGATGATATAGCTTATCTTGTAATTGGTATTGCAGCTAAAAACAATGAACATATTATGGTAGTGAGTAAGATTACAAATGCATTAGATGATCCAGATATTATTACTAAACTATCTAAAACAAAAAATATAAAAGAGGTTTTATTACATTTTAATATTTAAAAATTTAATTAGGATTTTAGTATGAAAGTTTTACATTTTGGCGCTGGAAATATTGGTCGTGGTTTCATTGGAAAAACAATGTTACAGTCTGGTGTTAATCTGACTTTTTCTGATGTGAATCAAAATTTAATAGATGCATTAAATTATTATAAAAAATATAAAGTAAAGTTAGTAGGGTATAATTATGAAAGAATTATTGATGTAAATAATTTTCAAGCGGTTGATTTAAATAATCCTGATATATTAAATATTATATCTAACGTGAATTTAATTACAACGGCAATTGGATCGTGTTCTCTTAATAAAATTGGACTTATCTTAGCAAAAGGAATTATATTAAAGATTAAATTAAAATCTACAATTCCATTAAATATTATTGCTTGTGAAAATAAAATTCAAGCCAGTTCTTATTTAAAAGGTATTGTTTTTAAACAAATTCCTATTAAATATCATAAATATTTAAATGAATATATTGGTTTTATCGATTGTAGTATTGATACTATTGTACCATCAACATCTTCTTTTGAAAAAAATATACTATCTTTGATTGCTGAAAATTTTCAAGAATGGATTGTTAATAAAAAACAATTTAAAGGAACTATACCTAAAATTATTGATATGATAATCAGTAATAATTTGCCATCTTTTATAGATAGAAAAATTTTAACATTAAATACAGGTCATGCTATAACAGCATATTTAGGTTGGATAAAAAAGTATATATATATACATGAAAGTATTAAAGATCAAGACATAATTAATATTGTAAAGGGTGCAATGAAAGAAAGTGGATTAACTTTGATTAAAAAGTATAATTTCAATCAAAAAAGTCATTTTGCTTATATTGATAAAATTTTAACTCGATTTCAAAATCCTTTTTTATTAGATAAAATTGAGCGTATTGCACGAAATCCATTACAAAAACTAGCTAAAGATGAACGTTTAATAAAACCGTTATTATCAGCAAAAAAATATAATTTATCATATTATAATTTAATCAAAGGTATTGCAGCAGCATTATATTATAGAAATAAAAATGATTTAGAATCATTGAAGATTGATAATTTAATAAAAACATTAGGAATAAGAAAAACTTTAACTCAAATTTCTAATTTACAAATAGATAGTCAAGAGATGGATTTAATTGTTTGTGAATACACGTCAATTAATAAAATTTTTTCTAAAAAACTATATAATTAATTTAAATATTATTTAACTAAATAGAGAATAAGGTAAAATGCCTATTCGTATATTGCCAATTAGTGTATCTAGTCAAATTGCAGCAGGAGAGATAATTGAAAGACCTGCTTCTGTAATTAAAGAACTATTAGAAAATAGCATTGATGCGAAATCTCAAAATATTGATATTAATATCGAAGAACATGGTTTTAAATCAATTACTATTAAAGACGACGGTTACGGAATTAACAAAAATGAATTACTACTTGCAATTTCTCCTTATGCCACAAGTAAAATTTTTACTTTTTCTGATTTAACTACTATTAATACATTCGGATTTCGAGGTGAAGCATTATCAAGCATTAGATCGGTTTCAAGAATGACATTAATTTCTTGTTATAAATATAATAATATTGGATGGAAAATATATACTGAAGGATTTAATCAAAAAATTATATTATTACCTATCGCTCATCCGATCGGAACCAGTGTTATAGTAGAAAATTTATTTTATAATATACCAGTTCGTCTGAAATTTTTAAACAATAAAAAATCAGAGTTTTTAAAAATTTATGATGTAATTAAAAAAATAGCTTTATCTCATTTTAACTTGAATATTTTATTTAAAAAAAATAAAAATTTAGTTGTTAATTACAATAAAATAAAAAGTTTTGATGATAGAATTTTTCGGTTACAACAAGTTTTTGATAAGCTTGATATTAATTCCTTGCTAACAGTTAAACAAGAGATAGGTAATCTTAAATTATTTGGATGGATTGTATATCCTTCATATTTTTTAAATTCCTTTAAAAACATTCAATATTGTTATATTAATAATCGATTTGTACATAATAGTGTAATCAGTAATGCAGTTTTAAATGCTTATTATGAAATAACAGGAGTAAAAATTAATCGATCATTTATTTTATATATTCATATACCTTCTAGCGAAATAGACATTAATATTCATCCTACTAAAAATCAAGTTAGATTTAATAAATCTAATGAAATTTATATTCTTATATATAATACTATTATAAATATTTTAAAAAAAAATAAAATTCAGTCATTTACACATAATTTTTCTTTAGCAAAAAAAGAGCAGTGTTTTATTAAAGATTTTTATACTTTTTATTTTCAATTAATAAAACAAAATTCTTTAGAAAAACAAAAAAAATTGTTTTTTAAAAATTTAACTAATAATATTCCTCATATTTATTCAAAAAAACAAATAAAAAATGAGTTTTTTTATTCCGTAAAATTATTAATCATTGTTAAAAAATATTATGGATTAATTTATTATCTAAACAATTTTATATTAATTTCATTTCCTTTAGCAAAAAAAATTGTTAATCAACATAAGTTACAACATTATATAAAAAACAATATTATACCTAAATCTTATTTATTTAACTTTGAATTCTTAATTAATTCTATACAATATAAAATTTTATTTAGTAATCAATTAATACTCTATAAATTTGGATTTTCTTTTATTTTATTAGAAAAATATATTAATTTAACAAAAATACCTTATATTCTAAAACAACAAAATACTAATCTGTTAATATCAAATTTTTTTTCATTTATTTTTTCTAATAATGAACTAAATATTAAAAAAATTTTACAATGGTTTAATAGTAATATATTAATATACAAAAAATCTTGGAGTTATTTGGATGGTATTCTATTATTATTAGAAATAGAGTATTTTTGCCCATTGATACTAAAAAAACCTCCTTTACAATTATTACACAAAATAAATATTGATGAAGCATTATGTGTATTAAAAATATAAAAATTTTTCAATTAAGAAAACCAATTGTTTTTTTTTTAATAGGTCCTACTTGCTGTGGTAAAAGTCAAATTGCTATGTATCTTAGAAAACACTTACCAATAGAACTTATTAGTGTAGATTCTGCTTTAATTTATCGTGATATGGATATTGGCACAGACAAACCAAATTATTTAGATTTAAAAATGCATCCACATCGATTATTAAATATTAAAGATCCTAGTGAAGTTTATTCAGCAGCTGAATTTAGAAAAGATGCCTATAAAGAGATTAAGAATATTTTAAAGCTAGGGAAAATACCATTACTTGTTGGAGGTACAATGTTTTATTATCATGTATTATTATATGGTTTATCTAATTTACCTCCTTCAAATCTTGAAATTCGAAAATATTTATTAGATAAAGCAAAATATAATAAATATTTTTTATATGAAAAATTAAATTTAATAGATCCTATATCTGCTAATAATATTCATCAAAATGATTTTCAAAGATTATTAAGAGCATTAGAAGTATTTTATATTTCTGGAAAAACTTTGACATCTTTGAAAAATAACACACTTAGTGAACTACCATATAATATCATTCAATTCTCTATTTTACCTAAAAGTAAAAAATGGTTATATGAGAAAATTGAATTTCGTGTAAAAAAAATGTTAATGTTAGGTTTTCAAAAAGAAGTAGAAAATTTATTTTTTAGAGGTGATTTAAATAAACAATTACCATCTATACGATGTATAGGATATCGACAGATGTGGGAATATCTTGAATATAAAATTAGTTATAATGAAATGGTTTCAAGAATTATTTTTGCAACAAGAAAATTAGCTAAACATCAATTAACATGGTTAAAAAAATGGAAAAATATTCATTTTTTAATTAGTTCTACTCCAAGTATTATTTTTAAAGAAATATCAGATATTCTTAAAAAAAAACATAAATTTGATATTTAATTTTAAAAATATATAGAATATTATATTTTTTTAGAATATAAAATTTAAGTTTTATTTTATTAAAGAATTTCATATTAATTAATTTTTAAAAGATTCTAAAAAAATACAGTTTTCATATCTTTAAATATAAGATATATTATTTTGAATTTGTTAAAAATATATGATATAGCATTAAAACTAATAAATGAGGCATAAAATGGCCTGGAACAAACCAAATAATCATGAACCAGAACTCGATCCCTGGGGAAAAAAAAATGGTTCAGAAAAAGATTATTCTGAAAAAAAAGAACAAAAAAAAAGTAATGAAAAAAAAACTTTAATAAACTTTAAAAAATTTTTACATAATATTAATAATATAATTAATACAGCGAATTCTTCAAATTCATTAAATAAAAAAATTAATCCTGTTTTAATTTTAATTTTTATAGCTTTTTTAATTTGGTGTGCTCGTGGGTTTTATACTATTAAAGAAGCTGAACGTGGAGTAGTCACTCATTTTGGAAAATTCAGTCATTTAGTTGAACCAGGATTAAATTGGAGACCAGTTTTCATTAATAATGTACAAGCTGTTAACGTTGAAACAGTTAGAGAATTAGCCACTTCTGGTGTAATGTTAACTTCTGATGAAAATGTAGTACGTGTAGAAATGAACGTACAATATAAAATTACAAATCCCTCTAGTTATCTTTTTTCTGTTGCATATCCAGATGATAGTTTAAGACAAGCAACTGATAGTGCTTTACGTGGAGTTATTGGACGTTCTACTATGGATCGTATATTAACAGAAGGACGAACTTTAGTTAGACATGATACTCAAAAAGAAATTGAAGAAACTATTAAACCATATAATATGGGTATAACTATATTGGATGTTAATTTCCAAACAGCTAGACCTCCTGAAGAAGTAAAAGCTGCTTTTGATGATGCAATTGCCGCTCGTGAAAATCGAGAGCAATATGTACGTGAAGCTGAAGCATATGCAAATGAAGTTCAACCTAAAGCTAATGGAAAAGCTCAACGTATTTTAGAGGAAGCTAAAGCATATTCTTCTCGTATAATTTTAGAAGCTCAAGGAGAAGTCATACGATTTTTAAAAATTTTACCAGAGTATAAAAAAGCAAAAGAAATGACTCTTAAAAGAATTTATATCGAATCTATGGAAAGATTGTTAAGTCATACTAAGAAAGTTTTTATTGATAAAAATAGTAACTCAACATTATTTTTATCTTTAAATAATTTTATTAATGATACAAAAAAAAATAATAAATTATTTTTAAATTCAATCAAATCGATAAAAAATAAATCTAATGTTTTAAAAAAAGATCAAGATATTAATTGTTTATCTGCATTATCTCCTAATAATTTTTTTAAACAACGACGTATAAATTCAATACGCAATGACATTAAAAATATAGAGAGAGAATGAAGATATGAATAAATTATTGATTTGTTTATCAAGTATTTTACTTCTTTTAGTTTCTTCTTCATTATTTATTGTTAAAGAAGGAGAGCGTGGAATTGTATTGCAATTTGGAAAAGTTTTAAGAAATAACGATCAAAAAACATTAGTTTATAATCCTGGATTACATTTTAAAATTCCATTTTTAGAAACTGTAAAAATGTTAGATGCTCGTATTCATACAATGGATAATCAAGCCGATCGTTTTGTTACAAAAGAAAAAAAAGATCTGATTGTAGATTCTTATATAAAATGGCGTATTAGTGATTTTAGTCGTTATTATTTAGCTACTGGAAATGGAGATATTTTTCAAGCTGAAGTATTATTAAAAAGAAAATTTAGTGATCGATTACGCTCTGAAATAGGATGTTTAAACGTAAAAGAAATTGTGACTGATTCTAGAGGAAGGTTAACAACAGATGTACTTCGATCTTTAAACAAAGGAACAGTAAACTTAACAAATTCATCTGGAATAAATGTAAATAGCATGAATGCTTTAGGTATTGAAGTTGTAGATGTTCGTATTAAACAAATTAATTTACCTATTGAGGTTTCTGAAGCTATATATAATAGAATGCGAGCAGAACGAGAAGCTGTTGCTAGAAGTCAACGTTCTCGAGGACAAGAAAAAGCAGAAAAATTACGTGCAATGGCTGATTATAAAGTTTCAATGATATTAGCAAAAGCAAAAAAAGAAGCTTTAATATTGAGGGGGCAAGGAGAAGCTGAAGTAGCAAAATTATTTTCAGATAATCTTCGAGAAAATTCTTCTTTTTATTTATTTGTTCGAAGTTTACATGCTTATGAAAACAGTTTTAAAAATCAAAATAATCTTATCTTAATTAGTTCAGATAATAAATTTTTTCAATATATGAATCAAATTATTTCAAATTAAAAGTAAAAAATAGGTATTTTAAAGAAATGAAAAAAAACATTGTAATATTAGGTACTCAATGGGGTGATGAAGGCAAAGGGAAAATAGTTGATTATTTATCTAGATATAGTGCTTATGTAGTTAGATATCATGGAGGACATAATGCTGGTCATACTTTGGTAGTAGATCAAAAAAAAATCGTTCTTCATTTGATTCCATCAGGTTTATTACATCCAGATGTTATTGGTATAATTTCAAATGGAGTTGTCATCTCTATTTCAGAGTTAGTTAAAGAAATAGAGATGTTAAAAAAAAATAATTTTTTTATTGATAAACGTCTCTTTATTTCTAATTCTGCTTCTTTAATTTTACCATTTCATATTGCGCTAGATTTAGAACGTGAAAAAAAACTAGGAGTGAATGCTATTGGTACAACAGGAAGAGGTATTGGACCAGCTTATGAAGATAAAATTGCTCGTCGTTCTTTACGTATTGGAGATTTAAACAATGAAAAAAAATTATCTATAAAATTAGAAAAAATAGTTAATTACTATAATGATCAATTAGTTTCAATTTATAAACATAAATCTTTTGATTATAAAGTGATTTTAAAAGATTTATTAGAATCTAAAAATATAATTAATGACATGATAACAGATACTAATATTATGTTATATAGTGCGATTAAAAATAAAAAAACAATTATTTTTGAAGGCGCACAAGGTAGTCTTTTAGATATTGATCATGGTACATATCCTTATGTTACCTCTTCTAATAGTACTATAGGTGGAGTTATTACTGGTACAGGAGTTGGTCCAAAAAGTTTAGATTATATCTTAGGAGTAACAAAAGCTTATTCTACACGAGTAGGTAATGGACCTTTTCCTACTGAACTTTTTAACGATATAGATAATTATCTTTCTAAGAAAGGTAATGAATTTGGATCTACTACAGGTCGAAAAAGACGTACGGGATGGTTAGATGGTGTAGCTTTACGTTATGCTGTACAATTAAATTCTTTATCTGCACTATGTATAACAAAATTAGATGTTTTAGATAACTTAAAAGAGATAAAAGTTTGTATAGCTTATCAAAATATGAATACATTAGAAATTCATACTAATACATCTTTTAATAACTTAGAAAACATGAAGCCAGTATATGAAATATATCCAGGTTGGATGGAAAAAACTTCAGGTATTACAAAAATAGAAGATTTACCTAATGCTGCACAGCATTATATAAAATGTATTGAAAAAATTGCAGGAATTCCAGTTGATATAATTTCTACAGGTCCAAATCGTAATGATACTATTTTAGTAAGAAATATTTTTTTATAATTTTTAATTTAAAAATAAATTTTAATATAAAAATATTTAAAAATATTTTATTAAACAATGTAACTGGAGAAGTAAATATGGTAGTAGATACCTACCAAAAAAGTGAGTATAAAAAATATACACATCCTATTCCTAATCGAGAATGTATTTTATCTTTTTTAAAAACACATAAAGATTTAATAAATTTAAAAAAAATAGAAAAAAAATTTGGAATTAATAACCAAGAAGCTAAAAAAGCATTGCGTCGTAGATTAAGAGCAATGGAACGAGATAAGCAAATTATATATACATATAATTTTTATTATATTGTTTTAGAAAATCTTAATACAGTAATAGGAAAAGTAATAGGTCATAGAGATGGTTATGGTTTTCTTAGAAGTGAAACATTAAAAGAAGATCTTTGGCTTTCTGTTGAACAAATGAAACTATGTATTCATGGTGATATTATTTTAGCACGTGTTATAAAATCTGAAAAGAAAGGACGAAGTTCAGCAAAATTATTAAAAATATTAAAACCAAATAATGTTTTAATTGTAGGTCGTTATTATATTGAAAAAAAAATTCAATTTGTCGTTCCGTATGATAGTCGATTTAATTTTAAAATATTTGTTTTTTCATCAATTTTAACAAAAAAACTTTCTATAGGATCTATTGTTGTTGTTAAATTAAATAAAAATTATTTAAATAAAAAAAATAAAGTTGAAGGAATAATAGTAGAGGTTCTTGGCGGGAAAGAAATGAGAACTACTCTTGCTGTAGATATTGCTATACGCACTCATTCTATTCCTTATTTATGGTCTACAGAAGTTAAAAATCAATTATATAAAATAAACACTAAAATTGATCAAAAAGAATTTAAAAATCGTATAGATTTAAGACATCTTCCATTTTTTACTATTGATGAAGAAGATGCTTGTGATTTCGATGATGCTATTTATTGTAAAAAAAAAAATAGTGGAGAAGGAGGTTGGAATTTATGGGTTGCTATTTCGGATGTTAGTTATTATGTCAAACCTGGTACTCCTATAGATCAAGAAGCTTTAAAAAGAGGAAATTCTGTGTATTTTCCTTCGTTAGTTGTACCTATGTTACCAGAAAAAATATCTACAAATTTATGTTCTTTAAATCCTCACGTAGAACGTTTATGTTTAATATGTGAGATGAGTTTATCAGATGAAGGAGAATTAATTAAATACAAACATTATGAAGCAGTGATATGTTCTCAAGGACGTTTCACATATGATGAGATATTTAAAATTTGGAATGGTGATATTAAACTTTGTTTAAAGTATAATAAATTACTAAAGTACATTAAAAATTTGTTTTTATTGCAAAGAACATTAAAAAAATATGATATTTCTAAAAAAGGTGTTTATTTTGAAAATGTTGAAACTAAATTTATTTTAGATTCTAATTTTAAAATTAAAAATATTTACCAACATATAAGAAATGATGCACATAAATTTATTGAATCATGTATGATTTTAGCCAATATAGCTTCAGCTAAATTTATAAAAAAATATCAATATCCAATTTTATTTAGAAATCATGATCGACCTGATCAAGATAGCATTATGAATTTTCGAATTATTTTAAATGAATTGGGATTATCATTATCTGGTGGTGTAACTCCAGAATCTATTCATTACTCAGATTTATTAAAAAAAATCAAAAATCGTTCAGATTATGAAATGATTCAAACTTTATTATTAAGGTCTATGAAACAAGCTGTATATTCCCCAGAAAACCAAGGACATTTTGGTTTATCTTTGTCTAGTTATGTTCATTTTACTTCTCCAATTAGAAGATATCCTGATCTTGTTTTACATAGAGCGATTAAAAAAACATTATATACATTGGATAACAATAAAAAAAATTTGAAAACAAACAGTTTTTTAAAGTTTAATTCATATTATATAGGTAATATAAAAAAAATTGGAACACATTGCTCTATGACTGAAAGACGTGCAGATGAAGCTAATAGAGATGTTATGGATTGGTTAAAGTGTGATTTTATGGAAAAAAAAATTGGAAATATATTTACTGGTGTAGTTTCAAATGTAACTTCTTTTGGTTTTTTTGTTCGTTTAAATAAGTATTTTATCGATGGGTTAATTCGTTTAGAACATCTCAGTGATGATTATTATTATTTTGATTCTGTTGGATTAAAATTTATTGGAAAATCTACCAAAAATACTTTTTGTCTTGGTGATATATTAAAAGTAAAAGTAGTTTCTGTTAATTTAAATCAAAGAAAAATAGAATTATCTTTATGTCGTTAGTTAAGTTAATTCTTAAAAATTTTATTTTTTTATATTTTTTATCAAACCAAATTTAATTGATTTTTTTATTAAATTCAAATACCATGTATTTAAAATAGCTATAATTTTATAATAGTTCCTTGTTTCCTTGAAATAGCTACTATTTTTTATAATTTTTTTATAATCTAGGAAATGAAAAAATCCAAAAGGAGCATTTTGTGCGTCATTACGAAATAATTTTTATAGTTCATCCTGACTATAGCGATAAAATTAGTACAATAATTGAAAAATATAAAAAAATAATTCTTGATAATTCAGGAACTATACATCGTTTAGAAGATTGGGGTAGAAGACAATTAGCATATTCTATTAATAAATTACATAAAGCACATTATATTCTTATTAATATAGAAGCTTATCCTAAAGTTATTGATTTATTAGAAACAGATTTTCGTTTTAATATTGCAATTATTAGAAATATGATTATATCAGTTAAAAAAGCAATTCATGAAGCATCTCCTATAATCAAGTTAAAAGAAGAAAAAAAAGAAAAAAAATAATTATTGAAAAGTAATTTATTTTTACTTAAATATTTTTTATAAAATTTTTTAAAATATATATAAATTTAAAAAGCATTTTATTTTTAATTTTAAAGGAAGTTTTATATGGCACGTTATTTTCGTCGTCGAAAGTTTTGTCGTTTTACAGCAGAAGGTATTCAAGAAATAGATTATAAAGATATTTCTACGTTAAAAAATTATATTACAGAAAATGGTAAAATTGTTCCAAGTCGTATTACTGGAACAAGAGCTAAATATCAACGTCAGTTATCAAGAGCTATTAAAAAAGCAAGATATCTTGCTTTACTTCCATATACTGACCAACATCGTTGATAGAAAATTAATTATTATATTTTTAAATTTAAAAGAGAATAATAAATAATGGAAGTAATTCTTTTGTTAAAAGTTAATAAACTAGGTGATTCTGGTAAAATTGTTAAAGTTAAATCAGGTTATGCTAGAAATTATTTAATTCCTCAAGGAAAGGCTATTTTAGCTGATAAAAAAAATATTAAATCTTTTGAGGCTCAACAAGTTAAATTAAAAGAAAAAAACATTAGTGAATTACTTTTTGCTAAATCTCGTGCTGAAAAAGTAAGACAAATAAAATCTATAACTATTCCTTCAAAAGTTGGAAAAGAAAATAAAATATTTGGTTCTGTAGGTATTAGAGATATTATTAAAGAAATGTCTCAAATAGGTATAAAAATTCATAAAAAAGAAATAAAATTACCAAATGGGTTATTACGTTATGTAGGAGAACATAAAGTAATTTTTCAACCACATAGTGAAGTATATGAATATTTTGTAGTTAATATAATTGCTAAAAAATAATTTATTTTTAGAATGGTGTTAGATGTTGAGAGAAATTTGCAAGATAGCTCGTAATGCTGGAGCTGCTATTATGAAAGTTTATTATTCTGATAAATTAATAGATATTTCTTATAAATTTGATACAAGTCCTGTGACTAATGCAGATAAAATTGCTAATAAAATTATTAAAAACGGCTTAGTTACTATTACTCCTAATATTCCAATATTATCGGAAGAAGATGTAAATAATTTTAAATATAATAAAAATTGGAATATTTATTGGTTAATTGATCCATTAGATGGAACTAAAGAGTTTTTAAAAAAAAATGGTGAATTTACAGTTAATATTAGTTTAATTGAATATGGTATACCTATATTAGGTGTTATATATGCTCCTTATTTTAATACTTTATATTACGCTTATAAACAAAAATCTTGGAAAATAAATTCATTAGGATATAAAGAAAAAATTTCTGTAGTCCAATCTAATATACCAAAATTTATTATTAGTCGTTCACACCCCAATGAAAAACTACATGATTTTTTAAATAAAACAGAAAAAAAGTATACAATAAAAAAACTAGGTTCATCGCTGAAATTTTGTTATATAGCAGAAGGAAAAGCACAAGTTTATCCAAGATTTGGACAAACATATATTTGGGATACTGCAGCGGGGCATGCGATTGTTACAGCTGCAGGAGGAAAAGTCATAACATATAATGAAAAAAAAGATTTAAATTATTCTTTGCTTTCTAGAAGATCTTTAACCAATTCAGATTTTTTAGTTTTATCATAATTTTAAAATATATTTTAATAGTACATTAATGATTATGAATACAAATCAAATTCAAATTCAAATTAAATTTTTAAGTTCTGAAATTAAAAATAATGATACTTTTTTGCCTGAATATGCTACTTCTGGTTCTTCTGCATTAGATCTTAAAGCATGTATAAGTAAAAAAATAATTTTACCTTCTAAAGAAGTTATTTTAATTCCAACTGGAATTTCAATATATATTGAAAATCCTTATATTACTGCTTTAATTTTACCTCGTTCTGGATTAGGTCATAAAGATGGTATTGTTTTAGGTAATTTAGTCGGTTTAATTGATTCAGATTATCAAGGGGAATTAATGGTTTCATTATGGAATAGAAGCATAAAAGATTTTTGTATTTATCCTAATAATCGAATCGCGCAAATAGTATTTGTTCCAATTATTCGTCCTATATTCACTGTAGTAAAAAAATTTAAAAAAACTACTCGTTTTAAAAGTGGATTTGGTCATTCTGGAATATAAATACTAAACTTTTAAAAAGTTCCATGTTCTTCATGATATTCTATTAATTTATTAGCGTATTTTTTTAATTTGTCTTTTTTTGAAAGATAAATAATTAAATCATTAATTGTAATGATAGAGTTAATTTTATGAGTTTTTTGTTTATTTAGATAATTAATTTTATGTAAGTTACTTTCTCTTTTTTCTTTTCTGTCAAGTAGAACGAAAATCGAAGATATTTTAGAATTTTCTTTTTCAATTATTTTAATTGAATGATTTATTGACATTCCTGATGTTATTACATCATCTAAAATAATAATTTTTTTATTTTTTATATTTCCACCTATCAATTCTCCTTTTTCTCCATATTTTTTTTCTTCTTTTCTATTAAAAGAATATGGAATATTTAAATTATATTGATTTTTTAATGCGATTGAAGTAGAAACTACAATAGGAATTCCTTTATAAGCAGGTCCAAATAATACATCAAACTTAATATTTAAATCCATTATTGCACGTGCGTAAAATAATCCAATTTTAGCAGTATCTTTACCCGTTGATAATAGTCCTGAGTTAAAAAAGTAAGGACTGATTCGTCCAGATTTTAGTATAAATGTGCCAAAATTTAAGACTTTTTTTTTAAAAGAAATTCAATAAATTCTTTTTTCCATTCCATCAAATCAAATCCTAATTAATGGTAAAAATTTAGTTAATATTTTTATAAATATATGAAAATATTTTTTATTTTATAATTTTTTATGGCCCTTGCTGGATTTGAACCAGCGACCAAGCGATTATGAGTCGCCTGCTCTAACCACTGAGCTAAAGGGCCTTAATATTTTTATATCTTGTACTATAAATGAATTTCTTATAATAATCTAGACTTCTTTTAAAAATTTTATAGTTAATTTTTAATTTTATATATATATTTGACAGATATATAAATTTTTGATATATATATTAGTATTCCTCTGTAGTTCAGTTGGTAGAACGGCGGACTGTTAATCCGTATGTCACTGGTTCGAGCCCAGTCAGGGGAGAAAAATTTTATATACTCTTTTTATTAGTTATTAATGTAATTACAAAAATTTAGTTATTTCTTAATTTTATTATAAAAATTATTTTTTAATTTCCTCATAATCCATATCTGATATAATATATTATTTTAAATTTCAAAAGTAATAATATTCTTTTTTAATTATATTTTTTATATAATTCTTTTTTACATAATCAAAGATTTCATGTTTTATTTTATTTTTTCTTTTAAATTTATGTGTAAAATCTAATATATATTTAATTTTTTATATTGATAGTACTTAGAATCTTTATAAAAATTTCTTTTAATACAATTTATATCTAATTATTTAAAAAAAATTTTTTTAGAAATTTAATTATTTAAATTATTAAGATTATATAATGGACAAACATAAAAATTTTTTTTCTCAAAAAAATCAATTTACTTTATTATTTTATGATTATGAAACTTTTGGAACACATACATCATTAGATAAACCAGCTCAATTTGCATCTATTAGAACAGATGAAAATTTAAATATTATTGAAGAACCAAAATGTTTTTATTGTTTTCCATCAGATGATTATTTACCAGAACCATATTCTGTTTTAATAACTAAAATTACTCCACAGTATACGTTTAAATATGGTACTAATGAATATGAATTTTCTAGAAAAATATATAATATTTTAATTCAACCTAATACTTGTATAGTAGGTTATAATAATATTACTTTTGATGACGAAATTACAAGAAATATATTTTATCGCAATTTTTTAGATCCATATGAATGGAGTTGGAAAAACAATAATTCCCGTTGGGATTTATTAAATATTATGAGAGTATGTTATCTTTTAAGACCTAATGGTATTAAATGGCCTAAAAATAATCTTGGTTTACCTGTTTTTAAATTATCTGATTTAACTCAAGAAAATAATATATTTCATTATAATGCTCATGATGCGACTGCTGATGTCTATGCTACTATTGAATTAGCAAAATTAGTAAAAACACAACAACCAAAATTATTTGACTTTTTTTTTAAATATCGGAAAAAAAATGAATTATATAAATTAATTAATTTAGACAGTTTTCAACCTATACTTTATATTTCTAGTTATTTTAGTGCTCTACGTAATAATATGAGTTTTATATTACCTTTATTTTGGGATAAATATAATAGCAATATATTAATTGCAATAGATTTATTTAAAGATATTAAAAAGTTGATTAATTTTTTTAAAAAAAAACACTATCAAGATATAAGTAATAAAAATTTCTTTGATTTAGGAATAGTACTAATATATTTGAATCGTTGTCCTGTATTAGTTCCTATTCAGTTTATTCGAATAGAAGATATTGAAAGATTAAAAGTAAAAGATTTTTACATTAATGACAAAATAAATTTAATTAAATCAAATTATTTTATAATAAATTATATAAAACATTTTTTTTCTAAAAAAAATATATTTCAAGAAATTTCAAATGTAGATTTGAAAATCTATCATAGTTTTTTTAATGTGAAAGATAAACAATTAATAAAAAAAATTAGTAATACTAAACCGATGAATTTAAAAAATATTAAATTAGATTTTCAAGATATACGTTTAAACGAACTCTTTTTTCGATATAAAGCTCGTAATTTTATGTTTTTATTAAATACTAATGAAAAAAAAATTTGGTTTAATCATTGTTTGAAAGTTTTTGATCGGTGTATTTTGAAAGCATATATAAACAAGATTGAAAGTCTTTTAGAAGAATTTTCTTCTGATGCAGAAAAAGTAAGTTTATTAAATAAACTATTAAAATATATTTTTAAAAAATATAAAACTTTATTTTATCAAAAAATTAATTTAGATTAATTTCTTTAATACAACTAAATTGATATTTTTTTAAGATCCAAAATAATTTATGAAATTCTTTGTTATACTTTGAATATAAAAAAATATTTTTTTTTATATTTTGTTTTTTTTTATTTTTTAAAAAATGTTTTTGAACTATTTTAGAAACATTTTCATGAGAATCTAAAAAAATAATTGGTTGATAAAAAATATTTTGAATTTCATTTTTTAAAAATGAAAAATGGGTACATCCTAGATATATTGTATCAGGTTGTTCTGAAAGTATAATCCAGGAATGAAAAATTTTTTTTAGTTCTAAACTAGAAATTGATAGTTTTTTAATTTTTTTTTCAGCAATTTTTGCTAGTTGATTTGTAGCTATTATTTGTATATTTTGATGATGTGTATATTTAGCAATAATTTTTTTAATATATAAACTTTTTACTGTAGCTTTAGTTGCTATAAAACCAATATTATTGTTTTTTGTAACTTTAGTTGCTTTATCTAATAAAGGTAAAACCCCAATAATAGGAATATTAAAAGCTTTTTTTAATATAGTTAAAGATATTGTACTTGCAGTATTACAAGCAATAACAACTAATTTAATTGGATAAATTTTTTTAATTATATTAATTATTTTAATACTTCTTTCAATAATAAAAGATTCTTTTTTTTCTCCATAAGGAAATCCTTCATTATCTAATAAATATATATAATTTATATTAGGAATATTTTTTTTAATATTTTCTAATATAGAAATCCCACCTATGCCAGAATCAAATATAAGCACTTTTTTAGTAAATTAATATGTTGAACTTAATGTAAATTTGATTTAGTAAATATATTTTTTATTTTTAAACAATATTTTTAAATAAAAATAATTTCATATATTTTTCTATTTTTTTTTGATCTGTTTGATTCATCATATTTAATTTTTTCTCATTTATTAATTTAGTTTGTTGTATTATCCATTTTTTCCAAGCTTTTTTAGATATTTTATGGTATATTTTTTTTCCTAATTCTCCTGGATATGGTGGGGATTCATGACCTTCAGATTCTTTTTTTAAAAATATACAAAAAATTTTACGAGACATTAATTTTAATTTTTCCTTTTATTAGCAAATTATATTAATAATTTTAAGATTTTTTCTACTAATTTAGGTAATCCTATTTTTTGAGGTTTTCTTAAATTATACCAAATTCCTTGTTTTTTAATATCTAAAAAATTGTGTTTAAAAAATAATTTTATTAATATTGGAGTAGCTTGTATTGTAAAATGACTAAACTCATGATTAAATGAATTAATTTCTTTATATTTTTTAATATTAATTTTATTTTCTTTAAGCCATTGTATGGCTTTATTTTTTTTTTCGAAACTTGGAAAACAAAATAAATTATTCCAAATATTTTTTATGGTGTTTTTTTTTAGCCAAATTTCATCTTTAAAATAAATTATGATAAACCAGTATTTTTTTGTTAATTTTATTTTTTTATTGTTTTGAAAAGAATATTTTTTCCATTCTTTTTCTTGATAAGCAGTACATTTTATATTTAATGGACAAATATTACATTTAGGTGTTTTAGCAGTACAAATTAATGAACCTATATCAATTATTCCTTGATTAAAAGCACCAGTGTGATGAATAGGAGTTACATTTTCTATTAGATTCCATAGTTTTTTTTCGGTTTTAGTGTTTTTTAAGCATCCAGAAACTCCGTAATATCGGATTAAAATTCTTTTGACATTACCATCTAAAATAGAAAAAAAATAGTTTAATGTAAAAGATAAAATAGCTCCTGCAGTAGATTTTCCTATACCTGGTAATTTTACTAAATCTAAAATATTTTTTGGAAATTTTCCGTTAAATTTATTTTTTATGATTTTAGCTGTTTCATAAATATTTTTAGCTCTGTTATAATATCCCAGTCCACTCCATAAATATAAAATGTCATTTAAAGTACCATCATTTAAAGCATTTAAATTTGGAAATTTTGATATAAATTTATTAAAATATGGAATAACAGTTGTTACTTGAGTTTGTTGTAACATTATTTCAGATATCCAAACTTTATATAATGTTTTATCTTTTTGCCAAGGAAGATTTTTTCTTCCATTTAAATGATACCAGTTTAGAACTAACTGTGAAAAAATATAAAATGTCATTTTAATAAAACTATTTATTAGTTAAAAAGTAATATATATGTATTTTTTTTAAAATAAGTTAAAATATAAATGTATTAATTTATAAAATATTTTATAATCAATAATTTACTGAAATATGAAAAACAATATTATAACACCTAAATATAAAAACGGGATATTTTTAAGACAAAATCAAAGTTTTGTATGTCGAAAAGGTCGAATAACTAAATCCCAGTTGAAATCAATTAAAGAATATTGGTCTTTATTTGGTATTAATTATCAATTAAAACCTATAAATTTTAAATCAGTTTTTAAACATAATTATCCAATTGTTTTAGATATTGGTTTTGGCTCAGGTGAATCTTTAGTACAAACAGCAATTCATTCTTGTGATCAAAATTTTTTAGGTGTTGAAGTATATCAATCAGGAATAGGTTCTTGTTTGCGTTTTGCTTATATTTCTAATTTAGAAAATTTAAAAATTATACACTACAATGTAGTTGAAGTAATTGAAAATATGATCGACAATCATACATTGTCAAAAATACAAATTTTTTTTCCTGATCCATGGCCTAAAAAACGACATCATAAAAGAAGAATGATACAATATATTTTTTTAAAAAAAATTTTAAAAAAATTAATTTTTGGTGGTATTTTACATATTAAAACTGATTCACAAGAATATGCTTCTTATATATTAAAAACAATAAAAAATATTGATAATTATTTAGATTTATCTCATACAAATACTTGTATTGAAAATTTTGTCCCTCATGTAAAAACTAAATTTGAAAAAAAAGCATATGTATTAGAAAAAAAAATTTTTAATTTGATGTTTCAGTCTAAATTTTAAGTATGTTCTTAATTTAAAAAAATTTTTAATAGTGAATTAAGAAATATTTTTCCTTTTTTTGTTGTTTCCCAAGAATCTTTGTTTTCTATTAAATATTCTTTTTGTAATGCTTTGTTAATATTATTTTGTATATCTGATATACTAATATTAGTACGTTCTTGAAAATGTTTTTTATAAACAGGTTGATGAAGTCTAAAAGTATTCATGAAATATTCAAAAGGTTTATCTTTTTCTAAAATAAGTTGTTTAGTGTTTAAATATTTTCCTTTTATAAATTCATTAATATTTTTATTTTTAACCGTTCTAATAATATCTCCGTTTATTTTAGTGATTTTACCATGCGCACCACATCCTATTCCAATATAATCTCCAAAATTCCAATAATTAAGATTATGTTGACATTTATAGTTTGATTTCATGTATGAAGATATTTCATATTTTATATAACCTGATTTTTTTAAAAATTTTTCACCTTGATTAAACATTTTGAATATAATATTTTCATCAGGTAAATGTAAATTTTTTGCATAGAAAGAAGTATTAGGTTCTATTGTTAATTGATACCATGATATATGTGTTGGATTATATTTAACAGTGTTTTTTAAATCTGATAAAACATTATTTAATGATTGATCTGGTAATCCATACATAATATCTATATTAAAATTATTATTAATTTTTTTTATTTCTTTTATTGCTTTAATAGCTTCTTTTTTATTATATGTACGTTCTATTTTTTTTAATAAATTTGAATTAAATGTTTGAATTCCTAAAGAAAATCGATTAATTCCTGATTTTTTATAATTTCTAAAATTTTTGTATTCTATTAATTTTGGATTAGATTCTATGGTAATTTCTGAAAATTTAGAAAGCTGTGTTCTTTTTTTTATTCCTTTTATTAAATTTTTAATAGATTCATTATGTAGTAAACTAGGTGTTCCTCCACCAATAAAAATATTATTTATCTTTCTTGTATATATTAATTTTAAATCCTTTTCTAAATCTTTTAGTAAATTTTTAATATATTCTGCTTCTGGAATAATTTCTTTGCTAACATACGAATAAAAATCACAATATCCACATTTTTTAATGCACCAAGGAATATGAATATACAAACTAATTGGAGGTAATTTGAGCATAATATTTTATTTTTAAAAAAGTAATATATATATTTAAAAATATTAACGATTAAAAATATCTTTTCCTATTCTAATCATATTACTATTATAAATAAGAGCAGTATCAATATCAAAACTTGTTCCTAATGATAATGTATCAACTGATTTATATTCATTTTTTAAAATATTAAATATGTTTCGGATATTTTCATAATTATAATATTTTATTACTTCTTTTTCTTTTTTAGGCATTGCCATAATTCCACGAAAATTAAGATGAGGCATTTTAGAAATAATTTTTGCTAGTTTTTTATAATTTTTTATACAAATACCATTTTTATTTTCTTCTTTAGAAATATTGATTTGCATTAAAACATTTATTGGAAGCTGTTTATTGGTTCTATGTTTGTTTAATAAAATTGCAATTTTTTCTCTATCAATAGTTTGACACCAATCAAAATATTGAGCAACTAATTTAGTTTTTTTTGATTGTAATTTTCCTATAAAATGCCAAATAATTTTGTTATTTTTTTTTAGTTTATTAATTTTAATAATACTTTCTTGAATATAATTTTCTCCAAACTCATATATTCCAGATGATAGAACTGTTTGAATTTTTTCAACTGATTGATTTTTACTAGCTGCAATAATTTTAATTTCTTTGAATAAAGAATTATTATTTTTTAATAAATATTGTATTTTTTTTTTAAGAATTTTTATATTATTTTCGATATTTTTCATATTTTAAAATTATATGTAATTAATTTTTATAAAGATTGATTAAACCAACTTTCCAATATAACAACAGCTGCAGTAGAATGAATTTTATCTTTTTTAAATGCTTTAAAACCATATTTATTAAACATTAAAGATCTAGCTTCTTTTGTGCTTAAACGTTCATCATGTAATACAACAGAAGTATGAAATTTATTTTTTAATAAATTAGCAAATTGTTCTGCTTTTTTTGTCATATTTTGTCGTGTTCCATCCATATTTAAAGGCAGTCCTACAACAATGCAATTAGGTTTCCATATTTTTAATAAATATTTTATATCGTTCCAATTTGGACATCCATTATATGCAATTAATTTATTTAAAGCTTTTCCTTTTTTAAGAATATTCTCTCCTACAGCTACTCCAATATTTTTAATTCCGAAATCAAATGCAATCACCATTGTTTTTTAATCTCTATTAATATATTTGATTTTCAATATAATCAATTAACATGCTAGTAATAGAAATATTTGTATTTAACTCAATTTCACAAATACATGTTGGACTGGTAACATTAATTTCTGTTAACTTATCGCCGATAATGTCTAATCCAACAAAAATTAGTCCTTTTTCTTTTAATATAGGAGATAAATAATCTGCTATTTCCCAATCCTTTTTATCAAGTTTTTGTATTTTAGCTGTACCTCCAGCTGCTATATTTGCTCTTGTTTCATTTTTTTTTGGAATTCTTGCTACACACCAAGGTATCGTTTGTCCATTAATAATTATTATTCTTTTATCTCCATATTTTACTAATGGTAAATAAGTTTGAATCATACAGTATTTTTTTTCATAATTAGTCATAATTTCTGCAATTACTAAGAAATTTAAATCATTTTCTTTAATACGGAAAATACTTGCTCCTCCCATATTATCTAAAGGTTTAATAATTATATCTTTATGTTGTTTCCAAAAATTATATATTTGAGATATATTTCTGGTAACTAATGTATCTGGTGTAAACTTATCAAATAACGATGCAAATATCTTTTCATTACAATCTCTTAAACTTTGTGGTTTATTAATAATTAATACACCTTCTTTTTCTGCACGTTCAAGAATATAGGTTGCATATATAAATTCTATATTAAATGGTGGATCTTTACGCATTAATATAACATCTAATTGATTTAATGAAATATTTTGTTCTTGAATAAAATTAAAATAATTCGTTGTTTTTTTGTGTATTCTTATACAACGTGTTCTTGCATATGCTTGATTTTTTTTTAAATATAAATCATTCATTTCCATATAATGAATTTGATGATTTCTTTTTTGTGCTTCAAGTAAAATAGCAAAACTAGAGTCTTTTTCGACTTTAATGAATTGAATTGGATCCATTACTATACCAATTTTTAAAATCTTTTTTTTATTCATATATTTTAATTGTATGTTAAGTTGAATTATATAAAAACTATAGTTATATATTATATAAAAATTTTTAGTTAAAATTTTTTATTATAATAAAATGATAGTTTTCTTCAAAAATAATATTTTTATTTAATTTTTTAAATCAATCATATTTAGAGTGACAATAGTTGTCAAATCTAGACCAATGGCCATTAAATGTTAAACTAATTGTTCCAATAGGTCCATTTCTCTGTTTTCCAATTATAATTTCTGCTATACCTTTAAAATCACTGTTTTCATGGTATATTTCATCACGATATATAAACATAATTAAATCTGCATCTTGTTCTAAAGAGCCAGATTCTCGTAAATCTGAATTTACTGGTCTTTTATCTGCTCTTTGTTCTAAAGAACGATTTAATTGTGATAAAGCGATTACTGGTACTTGTAATTCTTTTGCAAGTGCTTTTAATGTTCTTGAAATTTCAGCAATTTCAAGAGTTCTATTATCTGAAAGAGATGGAACTCGCATTAGTTGTAAATAATCTACCATAATTAAAGTTAAACCATTATTTTCACGATAAATACGGCGTGCCCGAGAACGCACTTCACTAGGTGTAAGTGCTGAAGAGTCATCTATATAAATATTTTTTTTCTTAAGCAAAACATTAATTGTGCCTGACATTCTAGACCAATCTTCATCATTTAATTTTCCCGTTCTGATGCGTGCTTGATTAACCCTAGATAATGAAGCTAACATACGCATCATAATTTGTTCTCCAGGCATTTCTAAACTAAAAATTAAAACTGGTTTATCATATAACATAGCAGCATTTTCACATAGGTTCATAGCAAAAGTTGTTTTTCCCATAGAAGGTCTTGCTGCGATTATGATTAGTTCAGAACGTTGTAATCCTGATGTTTTTTTGTTTAAATCTTGATATCCTGTATTAATTCCTGTTACTCCATCATTAGGAGATAAAAATAGTTTTTCAATACTACCAATAGTTTCATCAAGTACTTGTTCAATATTTTTTGGTCCTGAATCTTTTTTAAAACGTTTTTCCGCTATTTTAAAAACACTAGATTCTGCATAATCTAAGAGTTCTTCACTTTTTCGTCCTTGTGTATCATATCCTGCATTTGCTATTTTATTAGCAACTAATATCATTTCTCTTACAATTGCACGTTCTCTTACTATGTCAGCATAAGCAATAATATTTGCTGTGCTGGGGGTATTTTTTGATAATTCAGCCAAATAAGAAAATCTACCAACACTTTCTAATTTTCCTTTTTGTTCTAAAGATTCAGATAATGTAATTAAGTCAATTGGATGTCCTGAATTTAATAATTGTTTCATTTCTTGAAATATTAAACGATGTGGTTTACTAAAAAAATCATCAGCAACTACATGTTCTGAAACAGAATCCCATTGTTCATTATCTAACATTAAACCACCTAATACTGATTGTTCTGCTTCTATTGAATGTGGAGGAATTTTTAATCTATTAATCTGATTTAAATATAATTTATTTTTACCCATATATATTGCATATACCATTATTTAGCAAATCACTTTGAAATTATATTCTAATATTACAACAATAAACTATTTGCTGATAAACTTACTTTATATCTTTTAAATTATTTTCAATATTATTCTCATAGTGTTGAAAGTATTTATTTAATTTTTTCACAAGATATGTATCTTATATCTTATTTGTAATAAAATTATTTTTTAAGTTATACTTTTACTATATAACATAAGAGGAATATCTTTATAAGGGGATATTTTTTACATGAATTTTTAAATAAACATTAATTTACTAAGATAAATTTTTTTATATTATAAATTAATATAAACGAAATTTAAAAATTTATACGTTCTTTTATTTAAATAATTTTATCATATTTTATATTTTTATAAATATTTAGATTTTTTTAAAATATATGTCAAATTTTATTTATTTTTTAGTAAAAACTTGTATAAGTTTTTTTATTATTTAAGATAGAATAAAAATAAATATTTTAAATATGTTTTTAAAAATATGTAATAATTTTATTTTTACAAAAAATAATTTAATAAAAGTAAAAAAATAATTTTAATTTACATAAATTAATATCGTAAAATTTATTTTAATATATAAATTTTTATTTTAATTATATATATTCTATTTATTCAAAATATAAATTAATTTAACTTTTTAAATATTTTTTAAATAATTATAGTTAAAGTATTTTTATTGTTTTATATATTTTATTACTAAATATATCTTTTTTGTTTATTAATATAATAAATTAAATATTTATTACGTACTTTAAATAATTAAAAATTCTATTTAAAAATATATTTATATTAATTAATTTAGAAATGGAGTTTTTATTATGGCAAGTCGAGGTATAAATAAAGTAATTTTAATTGGTCATTTAGGTCAAGATCCAGAAGTAAGATATATGCCAAATGGTAATGCAGTAGTAAATATGACGCTTGCTACTTCAGAAAATTGGAAAGATAAAAATACAGGTGAAACTAAAGAGAAAACAGAATGGCATAGAGTAGTATTATTTGGAAAATTAGCAGAAATAGCTGGAGAATATTTGCGAAAAGGTTCTCAAGTGTATATTGAAGGTTCGCTTCAAACAAGAAAGTGGCAAGACCAAAATGGTCTAGAGCGATATACAACAGAAGTTGTAGTAAATATTAGTGGTACAATGCAAATGCTGGGAAACCGAAATTCTAATTCTCATAATCTTTCTGCGAACGAAAACAAGAGTATTTTAAAAACAAAAAAAGTAGAAACTATTGATCCATCTAAGAATTTAGAAAAATATAAATTAAAGAAAGAACAAATTGATTCTTCAGAAATAGATTTTGATGATGAAATTCCATTTTAATTTAATTTAAAAATATATTTTAGCCCCATTTTTTGGGGCCGATGTTTTTTAGTATTATTTTAAATAATACTTTATATTTTTTTAAAAAAGTATTCTAATAAAATAGAGCAGAATTCTTCTTTATGCGAAATAAATGGAATATGTCCTGCTTTTTCAATGATTATAGACTGACTATTAGGACATATTAAATCAATTAAATTAGAAATTTTTTTAGGTACTAAAGTATCTAAAGATCCATATATACGTAAAAATGGAACTTTAATCATAGATATTTTAGATCTTAAATCCATTGATAATAGTATTTCTAATCCTTTTTTTAGTGTTTTTCGATTGGGTATATTATCTTTCTGAAATAATATTTTTTTTAATACCTCTAAATCTTCAAAATATTTTTTTTGTTTTAATATTTGTAAGGATAAAAAGTCATTTATTGTTTCGTAGTATTTATTTGATAAATTATGGTATATACGATATATATTTTTCTTTTCTATTCCTGGCCAATTTTTTTGATTGATAAAATAAGGAGAAGAAGCTACATGTACAAGTCCTAAAGTTTTTTTGGGATATAATAGGGCAAAATTAGTTGCAATTAATCCTCCAAGTGACCATCCTAAATAGATAGAATTTTTAGGCATATAAAAATTTAATATTTCAATTATTTGTTTAATACTAATAAGACTAAGTTTTTTATTCGATCCTATTCCAGGTAAATCAATTAGATGTAATTTAAAATATATGCTAAGTTTTTGAACTATAAAAAACCATATTTTACAGTTAATACCCCATCCATTTAATATCACAATATTAATATCTCCATTTCCTTGAGTTTTCCAAGTAAATTTTTTCATTTTTATTTCTAATAGTTATAAATATTATTCATAAAATATTAAATTATAATTATCTTGTATTTAAATTAATTAATTAGTAAAATTATTATAATTAAAATCAACAATTAAAACCAATAAAATATATTATAAAAATTACTATGATTAAAATTTCCAATGAAGCTCAAAATTATTTTATTTCACTTTTATCTAAAGAACCCAAAGGAACTCAAATCCGTGTTTTTATTGTTAATCCAGGTATGCAAAATGCAGAATGTAAAGTAGCGTATTGTGCTTTAGATGAAATCGAAGAATCTGACATTAAGTTAGAGTATAATAATTTTTATGTTTATGTTAATAAATCTATTATTCATTTTTTAAAAAATTCTGAAATTGACCTAATAGTGGACAAATTAAATTCACAACTTACTTTTAGAGCTCCTTATGCAAAAAAAAATATTGTGCATAAACAACTTTCTTTAGAAGAAAAAATAAAACATTTTTTAAATATAGAGATTAACCCACAGTTATTATTACATGGTGGAAAAGTAAATTTAATTAATATTTCTGAAAATAATATAGCATTAATAGAATTTAGCGGAGGATGTAATGGATGTTCAATGATAGGAGTAACTTTGAAAGAAATGGTTGAAAAAAAAATATTATCTTTGTTCCCTGAAATAAAAAAAGTAATTGATAAAACTCAACATTTACGTGGACATCATTCTTTTTATTAATAGATATTTAGAACAGTTAAATATTTTTTAATATTATAAAATATGTGAATAATTTGTCAGTTCCCCTCTCAAATTATTTTGCATTTGTATACGAATTTTTTTTATTGAAATATTTTGACTTAATAAAAAATGCAATTTAGTTAAAGCTGCTTCAATTGTCAAATCATAACCACTAATAACTCCAACTTTTTTAAGTGAATTACCTGTTGCATATCCATTCATATTAACGTTTCCAGATGTGCATTGTGTTAGATTAATTATAATAATATTTTTTTTAGCAGCAATATATAATTCTTTTAAAAAATCTTTATTTTGAGGTGCGTTTCCGATTCCGTATGTACATAAAATTAATGCTTTTACTGGATATAATAAAAAATTTTTTAAAATTTTGCTAGAAATTCCTGGATATATAGTAATAATGCTAATAGGTTGGGGTTTAATTTTATATACCTTTAATTTTTTTTGTTTTTTTAAAAGCTTATTTTTATATAGATAACGAATATTTATTCCTACTTCTAATAAAGGAGCTATATTAGGAGAAGAAAATGCATTAAAACCATTAGCATTAGATTTAGTCGTTCTATTACCTCTGTATAATTTGTGATTAAAAAGTAAAGTTACTTCATTAATAGGATAATTTACTATCATTAATAATGAATTTAACAAGTTTTGTCTTCCATCTGATCGTACTTCTGATATAGGAATTTGAGAGCCAGTTATAATAATAGGTTTTTCTAGATTTTCTAAAATAAAAGATAATGCTGAAGCAGTATATGCCATGGTGTCTGTACCATGAAGAATAACAAATCCGTCATACGTATAATAGTTTTTTTTAATATCATCTGCAATTTTTTGCCATTCTATTGGACTCATATTAGAAGAATCAATTAGTGGGTTATATTCTTTAATAAAAAAATTTGGAATTTCTGGACTATGAAATTCTGGCATTTTAATTAATTGTTGCTGAAAGTAACCAGCTGTAGGAACATATCCATTATTCGATTTTTGCATACCAATAGTTCCACCTGTATATGCAATATATATATTTTTTTTTTTCATTACAGTAACTCTGTTTTTATTTATAATTTAATTATAAATATTTTTATTATTACATAAAATTTAATTTATACCCATTTATTTATTTTAAAAATATTTTTAAATATAAAAAATACGATAATTTAAATTCATATGTTTTAAATAAATTATCTTTAATAAAAAGTTTTATAAAAAAATTTTTTAAAAACAAATTATTTCAATAGAGTCTATATGTGTAATTTAAATCATCAATTAGAAATAAAAAAAAGACGTACTTTTGCTATTATTTCTCATCCGGACGCTGGTAAAACAACTGTTACAGAAAAAATGTTGCTTTTAGGAAAAGTACTTCGAACTTCTGGTACAGTAAAAGCAAGAGGAAGTGGGAAATATGCTAAATCAGATTGGATGAAAATTGAAAAAGATCGTGGAATTTCTATTACAACATCTGTTATGCAATTTCAATATAAAAACATTTTAGTTAATTTATTAGATACTCCTGGTCACCAAGATTTTTCAGAAGATACATATCGTATTCTTACTGCTGTAGATTGTTGTTTGTTAGTTATTGATGCTGCAAAGGGAATAGAAGAAAGAACAAAAAAATTAATGGATGTAAGTCGTTTGCATAATACTCCTATTATTACATTTGTTAATAAGTTAGATCGTGATAGTCTTGAACCAATAGAAATTTTAGATCAAATTGAAAAAGAGTTGAAATTATCTTGTGTACCTATCACGTGGCCTATTAGTTGTGGAAGAAATTTTAAAGGTGTTATTAATTTAGATAAAAAATTAATTTATTTTTATAACAAATTTAATAAATCTAATGTTTTGAAAACTAATTGTGATTATTCAGATAAAAATGTATTAAAAAAATATATTAGCTCAGATTTACATTTACAAATTTATGAAGAATTAAAATTAATTAGTAATATATATTTGGACTTTAATAAAAAAGATTTTTTAAGAAGTATTATTACACCTATTTTTTTTGGTAGTGCATTAACTAATTTTGGTATTGATCATATATTAAAAAGTTTAATAAAATGGGCACCGCCTCCTATTTATCGAAGTACTAATACAAGAAAAGTACAACCTGCAGAAAAACATTTTACAGGTTTTGTGTTTAAAATTCAGGCTAATATGGATTTAAAACATCATGATCGTATGGCTTTTATTAGAATTGTATCTGGAAAATATACAAAAGGTATTAAATTAAGACATGTAAGAATAAAGAAAAATATTATTGTTTCTGATGCATTTTATTTTATAGCTGGAGATAGATTTTCTATAGAAACAGCATATCCTGGAGATATAATTGGGATACACAATCATGGAACAATAAAAATTGGAGATTCTTTTACAGAAGGAGAAGAAATTAATTTTATTGGCATTCCTAGTTTTGCTCCAGAGATATTTCGTCGAATTTTTTTAAAAAACCCATTACAACAAAAGCAATTAAAAAAAGGTTTAATGCAATTATCAGAAGAAGGTGCGATACAAGTTTTTTATCCTCTTCATAACAATCATCTAATTTTAGGAGCTATTGGTATATTACAATTTGATGTAGTAATTCAACGTTTAAAAATCGAATATAAAATAGATGCAATATACGAAAAAGTTAATATTAAATTTGCTCGGTGGATTACATCAGATAATAAAAAGAGTATCGATATATTTTCAAATAAAAATCAATCCTATTTAGCATTAGATAACTTTAATAATTTAACATATTTAGCACCTAATAAAGCAAACTTGAATATTATGATATCTCGATATATTGATATTAATTTTAATAAAGTAAGAGAGCAGTAATGTAGATTTTTTTAATTTATTTTTAGGTATTCAAAATGAAACGAGTTTTTTTAATGATCTTAGACTCTTTTGGGATTGGATCAAGTATTGATGCTGATAAATTTAATGATCATGGTGCTGATACATTTGGGCACATAGTAGAAAAATGTTTTTTAGGAGAAGCGAATAAAGAAAGAGAAGGTTCTTTAAAAATTCCTAATTTAAAAAAATTAGGATTAATTCAAGCATATCAAGCTTCAACAGGAAAATACCCTTTAGGTTTTCATAAAAAATTAGATGAATCTGAAATTATTGCTAGTTATGGTTTTGCTAGTGAAATCTCGTCAGGAAAAGATACTACTTCTGGACATTGGGAGATAGCTGGGGTTCCCGTTTTAGATGATTGGTATTATTTTAAAAAAGTTAATAATACATTTCCGAATATTTTAATAAATGAAATTTTAAAAAATTTTAAATTACCTGGTATTCTTGGTAACTGTCATGCATCTGGAACCGAAATAATTACTACATTAGGTGAAAAACATTTAGAAACAGGAAAACCAATTTTATATACTTCATCTGATTCTGTTTTTCAAGTGGCATGTCATGAACATATATTTGGATTATCTAATCTTTATAAATTATGTCATGTAATTCGTGTATTATTAAATAAAAATAAGTATAAAATAGCGCGAGTTATTGCTCGTCCTTTTATTGGCAGTAATAAATTAAATTTTCAGAGAACAGGAAATAGATTGGATTTATCAATAAAACCTCCTTCTATGACTGTGATGGAAAAATTAATAAATGAGAAACAAGGTAAAGTAGTTGCAATAGGAAAAATTTCAGATATTTATGCAGGTGTCGGTATTAGCAAAAGTATAAAATCCTTTGGATTAGAAGAATTATGTAATACAACTATAAACGAAATGAAATTAGCAAAAAACAATACTATTGTATTTACTAATTTTGTAGATTTTGATTCTGTTTGGGGACATCGTCGTGATGTTTCTGGGTATGCTAAAGGTTTAGAATTTTTTGATAGTCAGTTATTAAATATGATTAATTTAGTTAAAGAAAAAGACTTGCTTATTATTACTGCAGATCATGGCTGTGATCCTACTTGGGTAGGAACAGATCATACTAGAGAAAATGTTCCTATACTCATATATTCTCCTGCTAAAAAGACAAATTTTTTAGGTCATCGCAAAACTTTTTCTGATATAGGACAAACAATTTCAAAATATTTTTCATTATCAGAAATGAAATATGGTAAACATATGTTTTAAAAAATATTGATTTTAAAAACAAGGAAAAAATAAGTGTCTACTGTCCATATTAATAGCAAAAAAAATGATTTTTCAGATATAATTTTAATGCCTGGCGATCCTATAAGAGCAAAATATATTGCTGAAAATTATTTGAATAATTTTAAACAAATTAATAAAACACGTTTAATGTTAGCTTATACAGGATATTATAAAAATAAAAAAATTTCAGTTATGAGCCATGGAATAGGAATACCATCTGCTGCTCTTTATGTTAGAGAACTAATAACAGAATATAATGTAAAAAAAATTATTCGAATAGGAACTTGTGGTGCTGTACGAGATGATATAAACTTGCGTGATATTGTGCTTGGATTAGGTGCTTCTACAGATTCAAAATTTAATAGAATTCAATTTCATAATCATGATTATTCTGCTATCGCAGATTTTAATATCACTTATAATGTTTTTTTAGCTGCAAAAAAAATGAATTTTAAAATTCACATTGGTAATTTTTTTACTACTGATTCATTTTATACTGATCAAGATATGCTAGGTATTTTAAAAAAGTATAATATTGTTGGTATAGATATGGAGACAGCAGGAATATATTCTGTTGCATCTGAATTTAAAGTACAAGCTTTATCTATTTGTACAGTTTCTGATCATATTTTAAAAAAAGAGTCTGTTTCATCGAAAGATAGAGAATCTAGTTTTGATGATATGATTATTTTAGCCCTAGAGTCTACTTTATTAATTTAAATTTTTTTGTTTTTGGTGAGAAAGGGATTCGAACCCTTGATACGTTTCCATATACACGCTTTCCAGGCGTGCTCCTTAAGCCTCTCGGACACCTCACCTTAAATAAAAAATAATACAATAAATATTTGTTCTATTTAATCTGAAAAAGTAAATCACGTCAAGTTTTTAGTTTATAAAATATTTAAAAAATATTTGCAATAAAATTATAAAGAAATATAGAAAAAATAATCTTTACTCTGATAGAATATATTTTTTAGTTTTAAACTATCTTTAAATATTTTTTTAAAAATAACTAATTTGCTAAAAAATAACTAATTAACTATAAGGAATAAAATAATTCATGAAATATCTATAAAGTTTTTAAATGTTTATAATATTATTTTTTTTCGAATACTCTAGGTACGTTAATTTAGAATATTTATTAAATATTTTTGTTAATTAAAAAATTTAGAAGTAATATGATTTAAATTTAATTATTCTATTTTTAACGTTTTATATCTTTGCTAGCATTCATATATGCGGCACAGGTGGTTTTAACGAATTATTTTAGTAATAAAAATATGGCAGAAAAACGAAATATCTTTTTGATTGGACCTATGGGTGCTGGAAAAAGCACAATTGGTCGTCAATTGTCTCAACAACTTAATATGGAATTTTTTGATTCTGATCAGGAAATCGAAAAACGTACTGGAGCTACTATAAGTTGGGTGTTTGATATTGAAGGTGAAAATGGTTTCCGAGAAAGAGAAATGAAAGTTATTAATGAAATTACACAAAAACAAGGAATTATACTTGCTACCGGTGGAGGATCAGTACAATTTAAAGAAAATAGAAATATATTATCAGCTCGAGGTATTGTGATATATTTGGCAACGACAATTGAAAAACAGTTATCACGTACAAAAAGAGATAAAAAACGGCCATTATTACAAACAAATATATCAAATAGAATTATATTAGAAAATTTAGCGATTGAAAGAAACCCATTATATGAGGAAATATCGGATTTTAAAATTCATACTGATACTCAAAGTGCTAAGTCAGTTGCATATAATATAATTCGTTTATTAGAAAAAATATAGTATTAATAACTATTCACAACACATTATTAGAGTATGATAATTATGGAACAGTTAAAAGTTGTTTTAGGTGAACGTAGTTATCCAATTAGTATTGGATCTGGTATAATTGAAGAAGATAATATTTTTTTTCCTTTAAAACCAGGCAATCAAGCTATGTTAGTCACAAATAAAACATTAGCTAATCTTTTAAAAGATAAAGTATTTTTTCAGTTAAGAAAATCAGGGATAAAAGTAGACCAAGTAATTATATCAGATGGTGAACAATTTAAAACATTAAATGAAATAGAAATGGTAATTTCTGCTTTACTTGAAAAAAAACATTCTCGTGATACTACGTTAATTGCTTTAGGTGGAGGTGTAGTAGGTGATTTAGCTGGTTTTTCAGCATCTATTTATCAAAGGGGAGTGCGTTTTATTCAAATTCCAACTACTCTTTTAGCTCAAGTGGATGCTTCTGTTGGAGGAAAGACAGGGGTAAATCATTTATTGGGTAAAAATATGATAGGTTCTTTTTGGCAACCATCTTCGGTTATTATGGATATTAACTTTTTAAATACATTGCCTCATAACGAATTAATTTCAGGAATATCTGAAATTATTAAATATGCTATTATTTTTGATGAAATATTTTTTAATTGGTTAGAAAATAATATTGAAAAAATATTATTATTAGATCATAAGTCTATGTGTTTCTGTATTAAAAAATGTTGTGAATTAAAATCAAAAATTATTTCTCTTGATGAACGAGAAAAAAATTTTAGAGCGTTATTAAATTTTGGTCATACATATGGCCATGCTATTGAAGCACATGCTGGATATGGTAGTTGGTTACATGGAGAGGCAATAGCAGTGGGTATGGTTATGGCATCTCGTACATCAGAATTACTTGGCTATTTAAAAAAAGTAGATTATAACAGAATCATTTCTTTATTGAAAAAAGTTGGATTACCTATAAAAGGACCAAAAAATATGTCTGCAATTTCATATTTACCATATATGATGCGAGATAAAAAAGTAATTTCAGGAGAAATGAGATTAGTTCTTCCTGTTTCTATAGGAAAAGCGAAAGTTTTTTCTGGAATCGATAAAAATGTTATTTTAACTGCAATTAAAGATTCGCAATAAATTTTTTATACTATAGAATACTTTTTAAATAATTTATTTTTGAAAATTAACTTAGTTTTAAAAAAGTAAAAATTTTTAATATTAAAAGAATTTTTCGTATTATTTGTAAAATAATATTCATTTAAACTAAATTATTTATATACTTTAATTTAATATTTTAGTTAAAATATATTTTTTATAACTTTTAGTAAATAATTTTTAATATTATAAAAATTAAAGCGAATAAAAACTGATAATGCTAGTTTATTAAATATTTTTATTTTTATAAATTTTATGTTTTTATTATTAATTATCTACAAAGTTATATTAAATAGGACAATTAATATGAAAAATTTTTTATTAGCCCCATCAATTTTATCTGCTGATTTTGCTCGTTTAGGAAAAGATTCAAAAAAAGTTATTGATTCAGGTGGTGATTGGATTCATTTTGATGTAATGGATAATCATTATGTCCCTAATTTGACAATGGGTCCTATGATTTTAAAATCACTTCGAAATTATAATATTACTGCACCTATTGATGTTCATTTAATGACTAAACCTGTAGATAATTTAATTCCTCAATTTGCTAATGCAGGTGCTAATTTTATTACTTTTCATCCAGAAGCAACTGATCATATTGATCGTACTATAAATTTAATTAAAGAATACGGATGTAAAGCTGGTTTAGCATTTAATCCATCTACTTCTCTGAATTATTTAGATTATGTGATAGATAAAATAGATTTAATTTTATTAATGTCAGTAAACCCTGGTTTTGGAAACCAATCATTTTTACCTTCTACGTTTAATAAATTACGTGAAGTTCGTAAACGAATTGATTTAAATGCATTAGATATTTTTTTAGAAGTAGATGGAGGAGTAAAATTAGAAAATATTTCTGAAATAGCTTTTTCTGGAGCGAATGTATTTGTAATTGGTTCTGGAATTTTTGATTATCCTGACTATCAGAGAATTATTGAAAATATCCGTCAAGAATTAAAATATTCTCATTTTAAGTCTATTCATTAATACTTTTTTTATTTAGGATCTTTAATTTATGCTTATTAATTCTAAGCCAATATTGTTTAGTGCTATACAGCCTTCTGGTAAATTAACTATTGGAAATTATATTGGAACAATGCGTCATTGGACAAAGATGCAAGATAAATATAACTGTTTATATTGCATTGCAGATTTACATGCTTTAACTACGATAAATAAAAAAAAAAATTAAAAAATGCAATATTAGATACTTTAGCATTATATTTAGCTTGCGGTGTCGATCCTAATAAAAGTATTATTTTTGTGCAATCTCAGGTTCATCAACATAGTCAACTAAATTGGATTTTAAGTTGTTTTAGTAAATTTAGTGAATTATCTAGAATGACTCAGTTTAAAGTGAAAAGAAATCAAAATTGTCTTGAAAATAGTAATATTGGTTTATTTAATTATCCTATTTTAATGGCTTCGGATATTTTATTATATCAAACAAATTTTGTTCCAGTAGGAAGTGATCAAAAACAACATTTAGAATTAACTTGTAATATAGCTCATCGATTTAATCTTTTATATGGGAATATTTTCACTGTACCTCAACCAATTATTAGTGAAAATGGTTCTAAAATTATGTCTTTATTAGATCCTACAAAAAAAATGTCTAAATCTGATATTAATAAAAATAATGTTATTTTTTTATTAGAAGATGTTTCTTCTATTTTTTTTAAAATTAAAAATTGTATTACAGATTCAGATAATCCTCCAAAAATATATTATAATACTAATAAAAAATTAGGTATTTCAAATTTACTAGAAATTCTTTCTGCTATAACTAATAAAGAAATTAATATTTTAGAACAAGAATTAAATGGAATATTATATAGTGAATTTAAAAATATTGTTTCGGATAGTATATCTAAATTTTTAATAAAATTACAAAAATCTTATATGAATTATCGCAATGATGAGTATTTTTTAAAAAAAATTATTCAAAATGGAGCAATTAAAGCTCGTTTAAAATCTCAAGAAACTTTAAAAAAAGTATATTCTGTTATAGGAATAGATTAATTTTTTTTATTAATTAAATAAATAAACCAGAAATAATTATATTCTAGTTTATTTATTATATGAAATATTATTTTTTATAAAAAAATTATTATTCTTTAAAATATATTTTATTTTTGCTATTTACTAAAATTACTAAAGATAAAGAGAATACTATACTATATAATATATTTGAGCATATTAAAGTTGCATACAGTCCTTTTTTTTCGACAATTGGACTAGTGATAATAAATGTTAGTAATGTTCCGATAGTTCCAAAAAATAAAATCATATTTATTATTTTTGCGGATGGTTTTTTTGTCTGTAATGAAGCTAATGTAAGAATTATAGTATAAATAGCACTAGAAAAAAATCCTAAACTAATAATAATGTATTTCATTATTAAATAATTTGAACTATGTATGTAAACATACATAAGTATTGCAGAAATACCAGATAAAAAAACAAATATGCGGTTTAAATTAAAAAATTTTATTATAAAACTAAAACACCACATGCCAATCATATATGCCATCCAAAAATTGCTTACTAAATTACCTGTTTTTTTTATATTAATATTCATCATTTCTGTTGCGTATTGAGGAACCCAAGAAATAAAACTTAATTGACCTAAAATATATAGTAACGCAGATATTGATAATAAAACTATATTAAAATTCCATTGTTTAATTTTTTCTGTATGATTTATTTTTTCTTTTGATTCTGGGAAATTTACGCTAACTGATAAAATGAAAATTATAAAATAAACCATTCCTATACATACATATATCCAATACCATAAAAATTTATTTTCTAACAAATATGCTGTAATAATAGGAAATATCATTCCAGACATACTAAAAAAAGAATCAGTCAGTAAAAGCTGTGATCCTCTTTTTGATCCAGAATATAATTTTGTAATAATAAAAGTACCAATTGACATGGTAATACCACTGACTAATCCTAATATAAAAATATTTATAGAAAATAATAATATATTTTTAGAAAATATTATGCCAATAATTGCAATTATTGAAAGTATAAATCCATATATTAATTGTTTTTTTAATGAAAAAATATTAATTAACCAAGAATTAAGTAAAATTGATATTAATATACCTGCATTTAAACAAGTAAAAATATTACTCATTTGAGATATAGACAGATTAAAATAAGCAGCAATATCTCCCATTATCATTCCTGTAACTACTATTAATGCACCTGTGAAAGCGTATGAAAAAAAACTAATCCATGTAAGTCCTATTTGGTTAATGTTTTTCACTTTTTTCACCTGTTTTTATAAAATTTAAAATTTTTAAAGTATTAAAAACTATTTTATATTTTTAATATATTGTTGATTACAATTACAATTTTATTAAGATGTTAAAAGTTTAAAATATTTTTTAAACTAGATATAAATAAGCTATTTAGTTATTACTTTATTGCTAAAATAAGTTTAAATTTAATAAAATATAATGTATATTTTAATTTTGTTAATTTAAACTTATTTTATTTGATAAATTTTTAAATTTTTTTTTAAATCCTTAAATATTTTAAAAATATATTTTTTATTTTTTTAAAAGTTTATTAGTTTTTAAAATACATATTTTAGGAAATTTAATGATATTAAAAAATACATCAGTTACAAGAAATAGTTTTAATAATTTAATTTTACCTTTTTATAATCCCTATTGTTTTATCCCTGTAAAAGGAAGAGGTAGTCGTATTTGGGATCAAGAAGGGAAAGAATATATTGATTTTTCTGGTGGAATTGCAGTTACATCATTAGGGCATTGTCATCCTGTATTAAATAAGGTTTTAAATTATCAAAGTAAAAAACTATGGCATACTAGTAATATTTTTACAAATGAGCCAGCTTTAAGATTAGCTAAAAAATTAGTTACATCAAGTTTTGCATCTTATGTATTTTTTGCTAATTCAGGAGCTGAAGCAAATGAAGCAGCATTTAAATTAGCACGTTATTATTCTACTAAGAAATATCATTTAAAAAAAAATAATATTATTTCTTTTTATAATTCATTTCACGGTAGAACATTATTTACAGTATCTGTTGGTGGACAGTCAAAATATTCTGATTTTTTCGGACCTAATCCTTTAGGAATTCAGCATGCTGAATTTAATAAAATTGAAACTGTACAAAAAATAATTAATAAAGATACTTGTGCAATAGTTTTAGAATTAATTCAAGGTGAAGGTGGAATTATTCCTGCTTCAAAAACTTTTGTTCAAGAACTTCGGTGGTTATGTGATAAATATAATGTTTTATTGATTTTCGATGAAGTACAAACAGGTATAGGTAGAACTGGAAAATTATTTGCATATGAACATTATGGAATAAAACCGGATATTTTAACTATTGCTAAATCTTTAGGTGGTGGTTTTCCAATTAGTGCAATGTTAACGACTAGTGAAATTAAATCGCTAATAACACCTGGTATTCATGGGACAACATATGGAGGGAATCCTCTTGCTTGTGCTGTTGCTGAAGCAACGATTGATATTATTAATACAAAAGATGTTTTATCTGGTGTTGAAAAAAAATTAAATAGAATTATATTTGAATTAAATATTATTAATAAACGTTTTAAATTATTTACAGAAATAAGAGGAATAGGTTTGCTTATTGGTATTGTTTTAGAAAAAAAATTTGTTAAAAAAATAAATGATATCTTGCATGCTTCATTTTTAGAAGGTGTAATTTTTTTAGCTGCCGGTAATAATGTAATTAGAATGGTACCTTCATTAATTATTAACGAATCTGATATTATCGAAGGAATGAATCGTTTTTATTGTGCTTTAGAAAAAACTTTATAAAGTTGTTTTTTAAAATATCGATATAAAAATGCTATTATAAATTAATTAATGTGGAGGTCGTGTTATCCCTGATAGTTCATTGATATATAATTTTATATCATTTAATTTTTTTGATAAATTTTTTATATTGTCTTGAATATTTTTTATTTCTTTTTGATATATTAAAATTTTATTTGTAAGTTTATTAATATATTTTTTTTGACGATAAATATTTTTATTATTTTTATTCTTATTTTTTTAAAATTTTTTTTTATTTTCTATTTAATATTATATAAAATAATTTTATCTTAAGAAAGATTATTTAATATAAAATTTTTAAAAAATAAAAATTTCTTTAATGGAGCAATAAATGATTTTTTTTCTACTAAAAAGAATTATGTTTTTATTTTTATTATGTTATATTCCTACTTCATATTCAGAAACACAGTCAACTTCTCAAGTTCAATCTTCTTCAGAAAATAAAAAAATTTTTAAAAATGAAAATGAAAAAATAGGATATGCATTAGGCGTTTCGTTAGGAAATTATATCAATCAGTCTTTTGAAAAACAACAAAAATTAGGAATTGAACTAGATAAATATAGTCTTTTATTAGGCATTCAAGATGCTATTTCAAATAATCTACAGTTATCTAGTCAAGAAATTTCCGAAATTCTTGAAAAGTTAGAAAAAAAACTTAAAAATGCAACTAAAATTCAAATCAAAAAAGATGAAACAGAAAATTTAATTCAAGGACAATTATATATGAAAAAATTTTCTCAAACTAAAGGTGTTCGTACAACTCAAAGTGGGTTAATGTATATTATAGAAAAACCAGGTGAAGGTGAAGAAATTACAGAAAATACAGAGATTACCGTTCATTATAAAGGTTCTTTAATTAATGGAGAAGAGTTTGACAATTCATATAGTCGAGGAAAACCTGTTGTATTTACATTAAAAGATGTAATATTAGGTTGGAAAGAAGGTTTAAAATATATTAAAAAAGGTGGAAAAATTAAATTAGTTATACCTCCTTCATTAGCATATGGAAATACTGCTTTAAATGGAATTCCAGGAAACTCTACTTTAATTTTTGATATAGATTTAATTGACGCAAAAAACAATTAAAACATTAAGTAATATAAGAACATATAATGAATTATACAGTTTTAGTTACAGGTCCTGCTTATGGTACACAAAATTCTAGTACAGCTTTTTTATTTTGCAAATCGTTAATTAAAATAAATCATGTATTAAATAGTGTTTTTTTTTATTGTGATGGTGTACTTAATGCTAATATTATAAATAAATCACCAATTGATGAATTTGATTTAACTAATGGTTGGCAAAAATTACATCAAAAACACAATGTAAAATTATATGTGTGTACTAGTTCAGCTTTGAGAAGAGGTATAATAGAAGATAACACTGTATCTAGATTTAAGCGGGGAAATTTAGCTCCTTTTTTTCAGTTCAGCGGATTATTAGAACTTGGAAATTCTATACATATTTCAGATCGTATAATACAATTTTAATTTAATATAATATTTTTTATGAAAAAAATTGCTTTTATCTTTTCTCATGCTCCACATGGAACAACTTTAGGAAAAGAAGGATTAGACGCTGTTTTAGGAACTTCTTCTATTTTGAAAAAAATCAGCTTATTTTTCATCGGTGATGGTGTATTTCAATTATTAAAAAGTTATAAATCAGAAAGAATTTTAGCTCGTGATTATACTTCTTTATTTTCTATCTTATCTTTATATGAAATAAAAGATTTTTATTGTTGTAAATTATCTTTATTTGAAAGAGGATTAAATTTTGATACTGAATTTATATTACAAGTTAATATATTAAATTCATATTTTTTACGTTTAAAATTAGATGATCATGATGCAATTATTAATTTTTAAGGTAAGTTTATTATGCTACATACTTTAATACAATCTCCTTATAAAACTAATATGCCTCTTCTTATAAGTATATTGAAAAAAAAAGACGATTTTTTAGCTTTACAGGATGGTGTTTTAATTGCTTTAACTAATAGTTTTTTTTTAGATAGTATTGTTTTAAGCTCGGCAAATTTATATCTGATAAAAGAAGATGTTCATGCTCGAGGAATTATAAATAATATATCTAGTGATTTTATATTAATTAATTATATTCATTTCGTTTCATTAACACTTACAAATAAAACACAGATGACTTGGTAAAGTATACTTAGTTATTTTGATTTATATATCCAGTCCCAGAATTCTACATTATAATATAATCTCAATTTTTTATTATGTTAAAATTAATCATAAAATTCATTAAAAATAGGAACATATATGGCCACAGTGAATCAATTGGTCCGAAAACCTCGTTTACGAAAAGTAATCAAAACAAATGTACCAGCTTTATCAAATAGTCCTCAAAAAAGAGGAGTATGTACTCGGGTTTACACAACTACTCCTAAAAAACCTAATTCGGCGTTACGTAAAGTTTGTCGAGTAAGGCTAACTAATGGATTTGAAGTAACAGCATATATAGGCGGAGAAGGTCATAATTTACAAGAACATTCTGTTATTTTAATACGTGGTGGAAGAGTTAAAGATTTACCAGGTGTTCGATATCATGTGATTAGAGGTTCTTTAGATTGTGCTGGCGTTAAAGACCGAAAAAAAAGTCGATCTAAATACGGTGTGAAAAAAACAAAAGTTTAATTGCTTTAATATAATAAACAAATAATAAACAATATAAATTTTAAGGAGTGTTTATGCCTCGTCGTCGTATTATTACTGCTCGAAAAATTTTACCAGATCCAAAATTTTCTTCAGATTTATTAGCTAAATTTATTAATATTTTAATGATAGACGGGAAAAAATCTATTGCGGAAGTAATTGTGTATACTGCTTTGAAAAACCTCTCAAAACGAACAGAAAAAAAAGAATTAGAAGCATTTGAAATTGCTTTAGAAAACGTTCGTCCAACTGTAGAAGTTAAATCACGTCGAGTTGGTGGTTCTACATATCAAGTTCCTGTAGAAGTACGTCCAATACGTCGAAATGCTTTAGCTATGCGATGGATTATAGATTCAGCTCGTAAAAGAGCAGACAAATCTATGGCTTTACGTTTATCAAATGAATTATATGATGCACTTGAAAATAAAGGAGCTTCTGTCAAAAAACGGGAAGAAGTTCACCGTATGGCTGAAGCAAATAAAGCGTTTGCTCATTATCGTTGGTAATTTTTTAAAATTTATATTTAGCAAATATTTTAATATTGCTTAATTACAATAACCTTCAAAAAACTAAAAGTAAAATTTATTATGTCTCGTACAACACCTATTTCTCGATATCGAAACATTGGAATTAGTGCACATATAGATGCTGGTAAAACTACTACTACAGAAAGAATTCTTTTTTATACTGGAATTAATCATAAAATTGGTGAAGTACATGACGGTGCTGCAACTATGGATTGGATGGCACAAGAACAAGAAAGAGGCATTACAATTACATCTGCTGCCACTACTGCTTTTTGGAGTGGTATGGGTAAACAGTTCCAACCTCATAGAATTAATATTATTGATACTCCAGGACATGTGGATTTTACTATAGAAGTAGAACGTTCTATGCGTGTTTTAGATGGAGCAGTAATGGTTTATTGTGCAGTAGGTGGTGTTCAACCTCAATCAGAAACAGTTTGGAGACAAGCAAATAAGTATAATGTACCTCGTATAGCTTTTATTAATAAAATGGATCGTATGGGTGCTAATTTTTTAAAAGCTGTAAAACAAATTAAAACACGATTAGGAGGTAATCCTGTACCTTTACAATTACCAATTGGTTCAGAAGAATGTTTTACAGGTGTCATAGATTTAATTAAAATGAAAGCGATTGAATGGCAAGATGTTGATCAGGGAATTACTTTTACTTATAAAGATATTCCTATAGATATGTTTGAATTATCTGAACAATGGCATCAAAATTTAATTGAATCAGCTGTTGAATCTAATGAAGATCTTATGGAAAAATATTTAAATGGACAAGAATTATCTGAAGAAGAAATAAAATCAGAATTACGAAAACGTTCTTTAAATAATGAAATTACACTTATTACCTGTGGTTCTGCTTTTAAAAATAAAGGAGTGCAAGCATTATTAGATGCAATAGTTGAATATTTACCTGCTCCTAATGATATTCAAGCTATTAAAGGTATTTCAAATAACCGAACAAATATTCCAGCTGTTAGATCATCGAATGACAATGCTCCATTTTCGGCTTTAGCATTTAAAATTGCTAGTGATCCATTTGTAGGAAATTTAACATTTTTTAGAGTATATTCTGGCATAGTAAAGTCAGGGGATACTGTGTTTAATTCTGTTAAATCTCAACGTGAAAGATTTGGTAGAATTGTTCAAATGCATGCAAATAAAAGAGAAGAGATTAAAGAAGTATATGCAGGTGATATAGCAGCAGCTATTGGATTAAAAGATGTCACTACTGGTGATACATTATGTGATTTACATGAACCCATTATATTAGAACGTATGGAGTTTCCAGAACCAGTAATATCAATTTCTGTAGAACCTAAAACAAAAGCTGATCAAGAAAAAATGGGTTTAGCATTAAGTAGATTAGCTAAAGAAGATCCTTCTTTTAAAGTTCATACTGATCAGGAATCTAATCAAACAATTATTTCCGGAATGGGTGAACTACATTTAGAAATTATTGTTGATCGAATGAAACGAGAATTTAGTGTTGATGCTAATATTGGAAAACCTCAAGTAGCATATCGTGAGACTATTTTAAATAAAGTTACTGATATTGAAGGGAAGCATATTAAACAATCTGGTGGTCGAGGACAGTATGGTCATGTCGTTATAGAATTATTTCCATTAGAACCCGGAGGATTAGGCTATTCGTTTGTTAATGATATTAAAGGTGGTGTAATACCTAGCGAGTATATTTCTGCAATTGATAAAGGTATTCAGGAACAATTAAAATATGGGCCCTTAGCAGGATATCCAGTTGTAGATATAGGAGTTCGTCTTTATTTCGGATCTTATCATGACGTTGATTCTTCAGAATTAGCGTTTAAGATTGCTGCTTCTTTAGCATTTAAAAAAGGTTTTAAGCAAGCTAAACCTATTTTATTAGAACCTATTATGAAAGTTGAAGTAGAAACACCAGATGACTATATGGGAGATGTTATTGGTGATTTAAATCGTCGTAGGGGTATTATTGAAGGTATGCAAGATTTATCTATAGGAAAAATTATTAATGCTTGTGTTCCTTTGTCTGAAATGTTTGGTTATGCGACTGATTTAAGATCTCAAACACAAGGAAGAGCTTCTTATTCGATGGAGTTTTTAAAATATATTGAAGCACCATCTAGTGTTTCTGATCTCATTATTCAAAGAAAAACTAAGTAATTCTGTTTAAAATATTTTTAATTAAAATTATTAAGGACAAAATAATGTCAAAAGAAAAATTTCAACGTTTAAAACCTCATATTAATGTAGGAACTATTGGTCATGTAGATCACGGTAAAACAACATTAACTGCTGCAATTACGACTGTATTATCAAAAAAATATGGAGGTTCTGCGCGTGCTTTTGATCAAATAGACAACGCTCCGGAAGAAAAAGCTAGGGGTATTACAATTAATACTTCTCATGTAGAATACGATACTGAATTAAGACATTATGCACATGTTGATTGCCCAGGACATGCAGATTATATTAAAAATATGATTACTGGTGCAGCTCAAATGGATGGAGCTATTTTAGTAGTTGCTGCTACTGATGGACCAATGCCTCAAACACGTGAACATATTTTACTTGGAAGACAAGTTGGTGTTCCCTATATTGTTGTTTTTTTAAATAAATGTGATATGGTAGACGACGAAGAATTATTAGAACTAGTAGAAATGGAAGTTCGTGATTTATTAACTCAATATGATTTTCCAGGAGATGATACTCCTATTGTACGAGGATCCGCATTAAAAGCATTAGAAGGGGATCCTGAATGGGAATCTAAAATATTAGAATTATCTAAATTTTTAGATAGCTATATTCCTGAACCAAAAAGAGCGATTGATCAACCTTTTTTATTGCCTATAGAAGATGTTTTTTCTATATCCGGAAGAGGAACAGTTGTTACTGGAAGAGTTGAAAAAGGAATTGTTAAAGTTGGTGAGGAAGTGGAAATTGTAGGAATTAAAAAAACAACTAAAACCACTTGTACTGGTGTTGAAATGTTTAGAAAATTATTAGATGAAGGTCGTGCTGGAGAAAATGTAGGTGTTTTACTTCGTGGTACAAAACGTGATGAAATTGAAAGAGGGCAAGTTTTAGCGAAGCCTGGTAGCATTCACCCACATACAACATTTGAATCTGAAGTATATGTTTTATCCAAAGAAGAAGGAGGTCGGCATACTCCATTTTTTAAAGGATATCGCCCTCAGTTTTATTTTCGGACTACTGATGTTACAGGATCTATTGAATTACCTGAAGGTGTAGAAATGGTTATGCCAGGAGATAACATAAAAATGACTGTTACTTTAATTCATCCAATTGCTATGGCAGATGGACTAAGGTTTGCAATACGTGAAGGTGGTAGAACTGTTGGTGCCGGGGTAGTTTCTAAAGTGTTAGTTTAATCTTTTTCAATTTAATATTTTATACTGTACTTAGTTGAATTTATTAAGAAAAGAGTATACAATGCTCTTTTCTTGGTATTACAATATATTGTGTAGGTTTATTTGATTTAAATAAAATAATTTTATAGAATTAAAAATATTTTTATATTTTAAAATACTCCTGATATAGGAGTTATATTGAAGTTATTGTTAATTACATCCAATCTCTTAATAGAGATAGGGTAAAATTTTTATTTTTTAACAAAATTGGAGTTCTGGTATAATGCAGAACCAAAGAATTCGTATTCGTTTAAAAGCATTTGATCATAGATTAATTGATCAATCAACTACAGAAATTGTTGAAACAGCAAAAAGAACTGGTGCACAAGTACGTGGGCCTATTCCACTTCCGACTCGTAAAGAACGATTTACTATTTTAATTTCTCCACATGTTAATAAGGATGCACGTGATCAATATGAAATTCGTACACATAAACGATTAATTGATATAGTAGAGCCTACTGAAAAAACTGTTGATGCGCTAATGCGACTTGATCTTGCTGCTGGTGTAGATGTTCAAATTAGTTTGGGTTAATTAGACAGATATATAAGGTTTTTAAAATGATTGGTTTAGTTGGTAAAAAAATTGGTATGACTCGTATTTTTACCAAGGAAGGATGCTCGGTTCCTGTCACTGTAATCGAGTTTAAAGAAAATAGAATAACACAAATAAAAAATATAAAAACTGATGGATATTGTTCGATTCAAATTACAACAGGTATAAAAAAGTTAAATAGACTTAAAAAACCACAATCAGGTCATTTTTTAAAGGCAGGTGTTATTCCAGGTTGTGGTTTGTGGGAATTTAAAATTAATGTAAATGAAGATTTTAAATTAGGTCAAAGTATTAAAATTAATATTTTTAATGAAGTTAAAAAAGTGGATATTACAGGTATTTCTAAAGGAAAAGGTTTTTCTGGTACTGTAAAACGTTGGAATTTTCGCACTCAAGACGCAACACATGGAAACTCATTGTCTCATAGAGTTCCAGGATCTATTGGTCAAAATCAAACTCCTGGTAGAGTATTTAAAGGAAAGAAAATGGCAGGACAATTAGGAAATAAACGTGTTACAGTGCAAAATTTAAACATAATACGTATTGATGAAAATCGTAATTTACTTCTAGTAAAAGGTGCTGTCCCAGGACCTATAGGTAGTGATCTTATTGTTAAACCAGCTATTAAGATTTGAGGAATAAGGAATTAAGCATGGAATTAGTAGTTAAAGACGTGCAAAACCTTCTTAGTGTTTCTGAAATCATTTTTGCTCGAGATTTTAATGAAGCTCTAATTCATCAAGTGGTTGTTGCTTATTCAGCGTCTACTCGTCAAGGTACGAGAGCACAAAAAAGTCGTGCTGATGTTTCTGGTTCAGGTAAAAAACCATGGCGCCAAAAAGGAACTGGACGTGCTCGTGCAGGTTCTTTTAGAAGTCCTATTTGGCGTTCAGGAGGAGTAACATTTGCTGCAAAACCTCAAGAACATTCTCAGAAAATCAATAAAAAAATGTATCGTGGTGCATTAAAAAGTATTTTTTCTGAATTAATACGTCAAAAAAGATTAATTATTTTTAAAGATTTTTCATTAATATTACCTAAAACAAAGCTATTAGTTGAAAAATTAAAAGAAATAAATTTAAATAATGTTCTAATTATTACCAATAGATCAGATAAAAATCTACTTCTAGCTTCTAGAAATTTATATTCAGTTGATGTAAAAGATTCATATTCTATAGATCCAGTTAGTTTGATTGCTTTTGAGCATGTTTTAATTACTGTGGAAGCTTTAAAAAAAATAGAGGAAATACTTTCATGATTTCTGAAGAGCGTTTGTTAAAAATATTACTCTCTCCACATATTTCTGAAAAATCATCTATATTGATGGAAAAGTTTAATACTGTTGTTTTAAAAGTTTTAAAAAGCTCTACTAAATATGAAATTAAATCTGCAATACAAAAATTATTTAATATAGAAGTAGAAAGTGTTAAAACAGTACGTGTTCAAGGAAAAAAAAAGCGTCAATCTAATCGTATTGTTTTGCGTAGAGATTGGAAAAAAGCATATATTAAAGTAAAAAAAGGTCAAAATTTAGACTTTATGGGTAATTTAGAGTAGCCAGAGGAAATAAAAATGGCAATTATTAAATGTAAGCCAACATCCCCAGGTCGACGTCATGTGATTAAAATTGTCAATAAGGAGTTATATAAAGGTAAGCCATATTCTTCACTTATTACAAAAAAAAATAAAACTGGAGGACGAAATAATAACGGTAGGATTACAACTAGACATATTGGAGGTGGACATAAACGAGCTTATCGTGTTATCGATTTTAAAAGAAATAAAGATAATATAGATGCTGTGATAGAAAGATTTGAATACGATCCTAATCGTTCTTCTAATATTGCTTTAATATTATATAAAGATGGACAAAGAAGTTATATTTTAGCTCCTAAGGGTTTAAAAATAGGTGATACTATTATATCAGGAATGAATGCTCCTATTAAAATAGGAAATACTTTGCCAATTAAAAATATTCCTATTGGTTCATTTATTCATAATGTAGAGATAAAACCAGGAAAAGGAGGTCAAATTGCTAGATCTGCAGGAAGTTATGTGCAATTAGTTGCTCGTGATAAAGATTATGCAACTTTACGATTACGATCTGGTGAAATGAGAAAAACTGAGTCTAATTGTAGAGGAACAATTGGTGAAGTAGGAAATGCAGAACATATGTTGCAAGTTTTAGGAAAAGCTGGTGCTTCACGTTGGATTGGGATTCGACCAACTGTTCGAGGTACTGCTATGAATCCAGTAGATCATCCTCATGGAGGGGGTGAAGGAAGAAATTTTGGCAAGCATCCAGTAACTCCTTGGGGTGTTCAAACAAAGGGAAAGAAAACTCGAAGAAATAAACGTACTGAGAAATTTATTTTACGTCATCGTCATAAATAACTTTAGAGAATAATTTTATGCCACGTTCCTTGAAAAAAGGTCCTTTTATTGATATTAGTTTATTAAAAAAAGTAGAAAAAGCAGTAAAATTAAATGATAAAAAACCTTTAAAAACTTGGTCCAGACGTTCTACAGTATTTCCCAATATGGTGGGTTTAACAATATCTGTTCATAATGGTCGAAATCATATTCCAATTTTTATTACTGAAGAAATGGTTGGACATAAATTAGGTGAATTTTCTTTAACTCGTACCTATAGAGGACATACTGCAGATAAAAAAGTAAAAAAACGTTAGACAAAAGAGGAATAAATGGAAACTTTAGCTCAATATCGAAAAGCTCGATCTTCTGCTCAAAAAATTCGTTTAATAGCAGATTTAATTCGTGGTAAAAAAGTGCCAAAAGCATTAAATATATTAAATTTTAATAATAAAAAAGCAGCAATTTTAGTAAAAAAAGTACTAGAATCAGCCATAGCAAATGCAGAGCATAACGCAGGAATTGATATAGATCAATTAAAAGTAAAAAATATATTCGTAGATGAAGGTTCTACAATGAAAAGAATGATGCCTCGTGCTAAAGGACGGGCAGATCGTATTTTAAAACGTACTAGTCATATTACTGTAATTGTTTCTGATTGTTAATGTTTTGGAGAATAAGTAATGGGTCAAAAAGTCCATCCTAATGGCATGCGATTGGGTATAATTAAAAAATGGAACTCTGTATGGTTTTCAAACACTAAAGAGTTTGCAGATCATTTAGATAGTGATTATAAAGTTCGTCAATTTTTAATGAAAGAATTAATAAAAGCATCTGTTTCTCGTATTATAATTGAAAGACCCGCTAAAAGTATTCGTGTTACTATTTATACAGCTAGACCAGGTATTGTAATAGGTAAAAAAGGCGAAGATGTTGAAAAGTTAAGAATTGTTATTGCAAAAATAACTGGTGTTCCAGCTCAAATAAATATCTCTGAAGTTAGAAAACCTGAATTAGATGCAAAACTTGTTTCAGATAGTATAACTTCGCAATTAGAACGAAGAGTTATGTTTCGAAGAGCTATGAAAAGGTCTGTTCAAAATGCAATGAGACAAGGAGCTAAAGGTATTAAGGTAGAAGTAAGTGGTAGATTAGGCGGTGCTGAAATAGCCCGAAGAGAATGGTATAGAGAGGGAAGAGTGCCATTACATACTCTTCGTGCAAATATTGATTATAGTATTTCAGAAGCCCATACAACATATGGTGTAATAGGTGTAAAAGTTTGGATTTTTAAAGGTGAAATACTAGGTGGAATGTCAGCTATTGAACAATTAGAAAAAAAACCATCTATTCAGTCAAAAAAGCAACATCGTAAAAATCGAAAGTAGGAGAAGCTGCTAATGTTGCAACCAAAACGAACTAAATTCCGTAAAATGCATAAAGGTAGAAATCGTGGACTTGCAATTGGTACTAATGTTGATTTTGGTGTTTTTGGATTAAAAGCTGTTGATCGAGGACGTTTAACAGCTCGACAAATTGAATCTGCACGAAGAGCTATAACACGTTGTATCAAACGACAAGGTAAAATTTGGATACGTATTTTCCCGGATAAACCTATTACTCAAAAACCATTAGAAGTTAGAATGGGAAAAGGAAAAGGCAATGTTGAATATTGGGTTGCTTTAATACAACCTGGTAAAATTCTTTATGAATTAGATGGAGTATCTGAAGAAGAGTCTCGTATAGCGTTTAAGTTAGCTGCATCAAAATTACCCATTAAAACTACTTTTGTAACTAAAATGGTGATGTAATGAAGGAATTATTAAAATTTCGTAAAAAAAATTTTCAAGATCTTAATATAGAACTCTTACAATTATTAAGAGAACAATTTAATCTTCGTATGCAATCTGCATCTGGAAAATTAAAACAACCACATTTATTGCGAAAAGTTAAACGAAATATTGCACAAGTAAAAACGATATTAACTGAAAAAGAGCGTCTTAAATAATGGAAAAAATTCGTACCTTACAAGGTCGTGTTATAGGCGATAAAATGCATAAATCAGCTGTGGTTTCAATTGAACGCTTTGTAAAACATGCAATTTATAAAAAATTTGTTAAAAAAACTACAAAACTTCATATTCATGATGAAAAAAATGAGTGTTCTATAGGTGATTTAATAGAAATTAGAGAATCTCGACCAATCTCTAAAACTAAATCTTGGGTTTTAGTCCGTATTATTGAAAAAACTATTTTTTAAAAACATGTTAAAACATGATCAAACTTAGGTCTGTTCATGTTTTTTATTAATAGAAAATTACTACTATTATAATAAAGATTATATAATATAATTTTATTTGGAATAATATAAATGATTCAAGAACAAACTATTTTGAATGTAGCTGATAATTCTGGAGCACGTTCAGCTATGTGTATTAAAGTGTTAGGTGGTTCTCGTCGTCGTTATGCTAGAATCGGTGATATCATTAAAATCACAGTGAAAGAAGCTATACCTAGAGGAAAGGTCAAAAAAGGAGAAGTATTAAAAGCCGTAGTTGTTAGAACAAAGAAAGGAGTTAGAAGAGCTGATGGTTCTACGATTCGTTTTGATAATAACGCTTGTGTTGTTTTAAATAACAATGAACAACCTGTGGGAACTCGTATTTTTGGACCAGTAACTCGAGAATTAAGAAATGAAAAATTTATGAAAATTATTTCATTAGCTCCTGAAGTTTTATAATAAAAATTAAAGGAATATAAAATGGCATTAAAGTTTCGTCAAAATGATGAAGTAATTATTTTAACAGGAAAAGAAAAAGGGAAAAAAGGTTTTATTAAAAGTATTTTATCTTCTAATAAAGTAATTATTCAAGGTTTAAATTTAGTTAAAAAACATCAAAAACCCGTTCCTGCTCAAAATAAAAATGGTGGTATTCTTGAAAAAGAAGCACCTATACATATTTCAAATATTGCTATTTTAAATCCAGAATCTAAAAAATCAGATCGTATTGGTTTTAGATTTGAAGAAAATAAAAAAGTGCGTTTTTTCAAATCAAATGGAAAAACAGTTAAAAAATAGTTGTAATATTTTGGAGTAATGAATGACTAAATTATATAGTTATTATAAAACTAACATAGTTAAAAATCTTATGGTAGCATTAAATTATAGTTCTATTATGCAAGTACCTAGAATTGATAAAATTGTTTTAAATATGGGTGTAGGATCTGCTGCTTCTGATAAAAAAGTTTTAGATAATGCTGTTTTAGATTTAACTGCAATATCTGGACAAAAACCAATAATTACTAAAGCAAGAAAGTCTGTAGCCGGTTTTAAAATTCGAAAAGGTTATCCGATTGGTTGTAAAGTAACATTACGTGGTAAAAGAAAATGGGATTTTTTAGAACGTTTAATTAGCATTGCAATTCCTCGAATTAGAGATTTTAGAGGTTTATCAATTAATTCTTTTGATGGTCAAGGAAATTATAGTTTAGGAATACGAGAACAGATTATTTTCCCTGAAATTGATTATGATAAAATAGATCGTGTTCGTGGGTTAGATATAACTATTGCAACTACTGCAAAATCAAATAATGAGGGGCATTTATTATTATCTGCGTTTAATTTTCCTTTCCGCAAATAATATAAATCAATATAATTTAAGGTTATCTAATGGCTAAACAATCAATGAAAGCACGTGAAGTAAAACGTATAAAATTAGCTAATAAATTTTATATGCAACGTATAGCACTCAAAAATATTATTAATAATATTAAGCTTCCCGAAGAAGAACGTTGGGATGCTGTGCTTAAATTACAAGTTTTTCCTCGCGATTCTAGTCCATCTCGTCAAAGAAATAGATGTCGTCAAACAGGTCGTCCACATGCTTTTTTACGAAAATTTGGTCTTAGTCGTATTAAAGTGAGAGAAGCAGCTATGAAAGGTGAAATTCCTGGGCTAAAAAAAGCTAGTTGGTAATTTTTTTTGGGAGTTAAAAAATGAGTATGCAAGATCCAGTAGCTGATATGTTAACACGTATTAGAAATGGTCAATCATCTAATAAATATTCTGTTAAAATACCTGCTTCTAAATTAAAAAATTCAATAATAAAATTATTAAAAAAAGAAGGTTATATTAATAATTATAGTATAAATAGTATAAAAGGTAAAAATAAATTAGAATTAGAAGTTATTTTAAAATATTTTAAAGGAAAATCTGTAATAGAAAAAATTCAAAGGGTAAGTCGTCCAAGTTTACGTATATATAAAAAAAAGAATGATTTGCCCAAAGTTATGGCTGGATTAGGTATCGCTATAATTTCAACTTCTCATGGCATTATGACAGATCATATGGCACGGAAATTTGGTCTTGGTGGCGAAGTTATATGTTACGTAGCTTAAAGGAGGGAAAATGTCTCGTGTTGCTAAACGTCCAATTTCTATTCCTAAAGATATTAAAGTTGAATTAAATTCACAATTAATATCTATTCAAGGAAAATATGGTCATCTTTCACGCACTATTCATCGTTCAGTTGAAGTAAAATATTTAAATAATATAATTACTTTTTCAGCACGTTTAGGTTTTTCTGATGGCTGGGCACAAGCTGGTACATCAAGAGCTCTCGTTTGTTCAATGATTATAGGGGTATCACAAAAGTTTAGTAAAAAATTACAGTTTTCTGGTGTAGGTTATCGTGTTTCAATAACAAAAGATAATATTATTAATATGTCTTTAGGATACTCTCATCCTGTTTTATATGCTTTACCTCCTTATATTGAAGTTGAATATTTGTCTCCTACAGAGATCATTATTAAAGGAGTAGACAAGCAATTAGTCGGACAAGTTGCAGCTAATTTAAGATCTTATCGTAAACCTGAACCTTATAAAGGAAAAGGTATTCGATATTCAGATGAAATTGTGCGTGTAAAAGAGGCTAAAAAAAAGTAAAATGATTGTTTCTAAAAATTCTAAAATAAACTCTCGTATACGTCGATCTAAAAAATCACGTTATCAAATGAAATCATTAGGTGTTACTCGTTTAGTTGTACATCGTACTTCTAGGCATATTTATGCTCAAATATTTTCTTCTGAATCAAAAGTATTAGTTTTTGCTTCTACTTTAGAAAAACAAATTAAATTTGATTTAAAATATACTGGAAATAAAGAAGCTGCTAAAATTATTGGAAAAATTATTGCTGAAAGAGCTCTATCAAAAGGAATATCCAATGTTTCATTTGATCGTTCTGGTTTTAAATATCATGGCCGTATAAAAACATTAGCAAATTCTGCTCGAAATTTTGGATTGAAGTTTTAAGGTGAAATATAGTATGGCTAACATTGATAAAAAAAATAATAGTGAATTACAAGAAAAACTAATTACTGTTAATCGTGTTTCAAAAACAGTTAAAGGTGGTCGTATTTTTTCATTTACAGCTTTAACAGTAGTAGGAAATGGGAATGGACGTGTTGGTTTCGGATATGGAAAAGCTCGAGAAGTTCCGGCGGCAATTCAAAAAGCTATGGAAAAAGCAAGACGTAATATGATTACTATACCATTAGTTAATAAAACTTTACAACATCCTTTAAAAGGATCTCATACTGGATCTAATATTTTTATGAAACCGGCTTCAGACGGAACTGGTATTATTGCTGGGGGTGCTATGCGTGCAGTTTTAGAAGTTGCGGGAATACACAATGTACTTGCTAAAACATATGGATCAACTAATCCAATCAATGTAGTTCGGGCTACTATGAATGGTTTGATTAATATGAAATCTCCAGAGATGATAGCGGCAAAAAGAGATAAGTCTATTGAAGATATATTAGGAGGATAAATTCTAATAAATGAAAACTATTAAAATTACTCAAGTTAAAAGTTCAATAGGAAGAATTCCTAAACATAAAAAAACATTGTCTGGTTTAGGATTACGTTATATTGGGCATACTGTAATTCTTGAAGATACTCCTTCGATTCGAGGAATGATTAAAAAAGTATCATATATTTTAAAAATACAAGAGGAATAATTTATGTATTTAAATAGTTTATCTCCATCATTTGGATCTAAAAAAAATCGAAAAAGATTAGGTCGTGGTATTGGTTCTGGATTTGGGAAAACAGCTGGAAGAGGTCATAAAGGTCAAAAATCTAGGTCTGGTGGTAGTATAAATCGTGGTTTTGAAGGTGGACAAATGCCGTTATATAGAAGGCTTCCTAAATTTGGATTTAAATCTAGAAAAAAGAATATTACCACTGAAGTAAGATTGTCTCAAATATCACAATTGTCAGCTGATGTAATTGATTTAAATACTTTAAAAAAACAAAATATTATTAATAAAAATATTAAATATGTAAAAATTATTTTTTCAGGAGAATTAAAAGTACCTTTAATATTGCGTGGTTTACGTGTTACTCGAGGTGCCCGTACAGCAATTGAAAATTATGGCGGTAAAATTGAAGGATAATTAGTAAATAATGATTAATAAATTAGGAATGAATTTTAAAAATTCTAAAAAAAGTATTAATGAACTTAAAAGTAGAGTTTTTTTTGTAATAATTTCATTAATTATTTTTCGTATTGGTTCTTTTATTCCTATACCTGGAATTGATACTACAATTTTAGCTAGAATATTAAACAATCAAAAAGGAACTATTTTTGAAATGTTTAATATGTTTTCTGGTGGAGCTCTTAATCGTGCTTCTATTTTTGCATTAGGAATTATGCCTTATATATCTGCTTCTATTATTATTCAGTTGTTAACTTTAGTAGTACCTTTTTTATCTGAAATGAAAAAAGAAGGAGAGTCTGGTCGTCATAAAATCAATCAATATACAAGATATGCGACTTTAATACTAGCTTTGTTTCAGTCAGTTGGTGTTGTTACAGGTTTATCTAGTATATCTAGTGTACGTTCTATTATAGTTAATGCAGATTTTTATTTTTATTTTACTTCTATTATTATATTAGTAACTGGTACTATGTTTTTAATGTGGTTAGGAGAATTAATTACAGAATGTGGTATTGGAAATGGCATTTCTATTATAATTTTTACAGGTATAATTGCAGGTCTTCCTTCGGCTATAATACATACAATTGAACAGACTAGACAAGGACATTTACATTTATTATTATTTTTATCTATTTTGATATTAATTTTTTTAGTTGTTTTTTTAGTTGTTTTTGTTGAACGTAGTCAAAGAAAAATTATTGTTCATTATGCTCAACGTCAACAAGGTCGTCGTATTTATTCAGCACAAAGTACTCATTTACCTTTAAAAGTTAATATGTCTGGTGTTATACCTGCAATATTTGCTTCTAGTATTGTTTTATTTCCTGCTACTATTATATCTTGGTTTGAAATAGATAAAAAATATAGTTTTTTTAAAACTATTTTGTTTTATTTTCAACCAAACCAACCTTTATATTTAGTTTTATATATCACTTCTATTATTTTCTTTTGTTTTTTTTATACTGGATTAATTTTTAATCCTCGAGAAACTGCAGATAATTTAAAAAAATCAGGTGCTTTTATTTCAGGAATTAGACCAGGTGAGAAAACAGCTGAATATATTAATAAAATTATGTTGCGATTAACATTATTTGGTTCTTTATATATTACATTTATTTGTTTAGTTCCAGAATTTATGAGAAGTGCTATGAATGTTCCATTTTATTTTGGTGGTACATCATTATTAATTGTAGTTGTAGTCATTATGGATTTTATTGCTCAAATTCAAACGATGATAATGTCTAGTCAATATGAGTCTATATTAAAAAAAGCAAAGTTAAATTAAATAAAAATTTTTTAATGGTTGAGGATTTTGTAATGAAAGTAAAAGCTTCGGTTAAAACACTTTGTCGTAATTGTAAAATTATACGTCGTAATAACGTTGTCAGAGTTATTTGTAGTAATGATCCAAAGCATAAACAACGTCAAGGTTAAATCTAAATAAAAGTAAAACACTTTATTAAAATTTATTAATATTAATATATATTGATAAATTTATTATGTTGATTTATCTTAATAAATTTTAAGGATTATATAACATGGCTCGTATTGCAGGTATTAATATTCCTGAAAATAAACACACATTAATTGCATTAACAGCAATATATGGAATTGGAAAAAAAAGATCTAAAATAATTTGTATGCATTCAAAGATTCCAGAAACTATGAAAATTATAGATCTAAAAGAATCAGATATTGAATTATTAAGAGA